>NZ_JAVRBS010000010.1:0-134138 GCF_034531155.1 Nostoc sp. ChiVER01
TTTGGAGTACCTCAAAACGACTTTGGAGTACTTCAAAACGACTTTGGAGTACTTCAAAACGACTTTGGAGTACTTCAAAACGACTTTGGAGTACTGTTGGGTTTCGTTCCTCAACCCAACCTACATCGACACCAGAGTGATTCTTTAGGCAAAACCTACGCAGTATTGCCACTCTTCTATAAATGTTTTTCTCTCAGATAACAAGCAGAAATAACAACAAACCTCCACAGAAGTTTTATTTTTCTTCAAAGACAACAAAAGTTTTTCATGCAACAAGAAAAATTTGTTGATTTTATTGTTAAATTTTGTAAAATTGATGTCTTCAAGACTAGAAACCTGATATCTAGATAGCTAAACTAACAAACAGTGCATCTGTACTGTTAACTATTAAAAGTAGATGTGGCGCTATAGCGTGAATGATCCCAGTACAACTTATCCTCAAAAACTTTCTTAGTTACCGTGATGCAACTTTAGATTTTCGTGGTTTGCATACGGCTTGTATTTCGGGTTCCAATGGTGCGGGTAAATCTTCACTTTTGGAAGCAATCACTTGGGCAATTTGGGGTGAAAGCCGCGCCACTGCTGAAGATGATGTGATCTATTCTGGCGCAAAAGAAGTTAGAGTTGATTTTACTTTCAAAAGCAACCAGCAAAAATATCGGGTGATTCGTACCCGAATTCGGGGAGGTACTAGCGTTCTTGAATTTCAAATAGAAATACCATCTGGCTTTCGCTCACTCACTGGCAAAGGGGTAAGAGCAACCCAAGATTTGATATTAGAACACATCAAGCTCGATTACGATACATTTATTAATTCTGCTTATTTACGTCAAGGGCGTGCAGATGAGTTCATGCTCAAACGCCCCACAGAACGCAAAGAAATTTTAGCAGAGTTGTTGAAACTCAATCAGTATGATGATTTGGAAGAACGGGCAAAGGAATCTTCTCGTCAGTTCAAAGCAAGGGCAGTAGAGTTAGAGCGTTCTTTGGAATCGATTAAAATTCAGTTGCAACAACGCCAGACAACCGAAGCGCAAAGAGTCGAGTTAGAAGCCGAACTCAACCAACTGCAACAGGTACAAGCTTTTGATAATATTCAATTACAAAGTTTGCAAGTTGTCCAGCACCAGCGCCAGAATTGGGAACAGCAACTCAGCTTTATAAAGCAGCAATACCAAAATCTTAGCCAAGATTGCGATCGCCTCCAACAAGAACAATCAGCTATTGGTTCTCAATTATCAGATTTAGAAAAAATATTACACCAAGAAGCTGAAATTAAAGCTGGATACGCCCAATATCAAAGTCTCCAATCTCAAGAAGAAGCTTTTGCTACCAAATTTGAAGAATATACCCGCGCTGGGCAGACTCGCCAACAAAAGCAACAACAGCTTACCAAACAAATTCACGAAATCGAACGACAACTGCAACAAGCTCAAGCGCAGTTAGAAGCTTTGCAGCAACAAGAGCGAGATATTCAGCAAACTCTGACTAAATCAGGTGAAGTAGAAGCTGCTTTGTCACAACTAACCGCAGCCCGTCACCATGTCGCTCGTTTAGATCAACTGCAAATGCAAGTTACTCCCTTGTTGCAACAACGAGCAACTTTACAAAGCCAACTCGATCGCACTCATGCTGGTTTAGTAGCGCGACTCGAACAACTCCAAAGTACTGAGAACCAATTGCAACGCCAGCACCGCCGCCAACCACAACTGCAACAAGCGGTGATGGATGTAGCAATCCAGATTGAAGAACTGGAGAAAAAGCGGGTTTATCTACAACGAGTGCAAGAAAAAGGGCAAGAAAGGCGGCACTTTATCGAACGTCTGCAAGCTCATCAACGGGATTATGAAAAACTGCTGGGAGAATTAGAGCAGAAATTGCAAATGCTGCAAAATCCTGAAGCTCTTTGTCCATTATGCGAACGTCCTTTAGATGAACATCACTGGAGTCGGGTGGTGGAAAAAACCCAGGCTGAGTTAGAGGATACTCAAGGGCAGTTTTGGGTAGTGCGAGAACAAATGGCTGTATCAGACAGAGAAATTCAGGTACTTAGGCAAGAATATCGGGAAATTTCCCAACAATTGGCAGGCTACGATGGTTTACGCGAACAACGGGGACAGTTAGCAGCCCAGTTAGAAGCTACAACTGATGTCCAACAACAGTTACAACAAATTGCTGCTGAAAAACAACATTTAGAGCGATCGCTCCAAGCTGGTGATTACGCTCCTGATAAACAAGCCGAACTCCGGCAGCTAGACCAATATTTGCAACAGGTTAATTATAATGAACAAGACCACGCCCTCGCCCGGAGTGAAGTTGAGCGCTGGCGTTGGGCAGAAATTAAACAAGGGCAGATTAAGGATGCGACTAAGCGACAAGCGCAACTATTAGCCCGAAAACCAGAATTACAATCCCAAATTGCTCAATTACAAGCCAAAATCCAACAGGATCAGATTGATTCTGAATGTGCTAAACAAATCGCGGCTCTTGAGCGTCACATTACCGAAATTGGCTACAGTTCCGAGCAGCACAACAATCTACGTATAGCTGTCCGCCAAGCTCAATCTTGGCATTTGCGGTATCAACAATTGCTGTCAGCCCAGCAGCAATATCCGCAACTCCAGACGAGATTGCAAGAGTTAGAGGACTCTAGAAGCGCCAGAGTAACAGAACGGCAAAAACTTGGCGGACAAATTGAAAGCATTATCCAGCAATTACAAGCAACAGCTAACCCATCTGCCCAAATTCAAGCTTTAGAGCAGCAATTAGCAATCCGCAGACGGCAACTTGATGAACAAATTGCCAAATTAGGGCGTTTAGAGCAGTTGGCGCATCAACTAGAAACGCTGCAAATTCAGTACGAACAACAGCAGCAGCAATTACAATCTTGCAAACAGGAATGCCGTGTTTATCAGGAATTAGCGCAAGCTTTCGGTAAAAATGGTATCCAAGCACTGATGATTGAGAATGTGTTACCGCAACTGGAAGCTGAGACAAATCAGCTACTTTCGCGGCTGAGTGGGAATCAGTTTCATGTACAATTTATTACTCAAAAAGCTGGACGTAGTGCTAAATCAACCAAGAAAAACGCCAAGCTGATAGACACCTTAGATATTTTAATCGCCGATTCTAGAGGAACACGAGCTTATGAAACTTACTCTGGTGGAGAAGCTTTTAGAATTAACTTTGCCATCCGTTTGGCTTTGGCGAAATTATTAGCGCAACGGGCGGGGGCGGCGTTGCAATTGTTGATTGTAGATGAAGGTTTCGGTACACAAGATGCTGAAGGATGCGATCGCTTGATTGCAGCGATTAATGCGATCGCTTCTGATTTCGCCTGCATTCTTACTGTCACCCACATGCCCCACCTAAAAGAAGCTTTCCAAGCCAGGATTGAGGTGAATAAAACTCAAGAAGGTTCCCAATTGAGTTTGTCAATTTAATTACGAATTACGAATTAGTTAATTGTATTTTACCCGTGCATCAATACCTAATGAGCGGAGCTTTTTCGTTAGTGTTTCTGCTTGGGCGCGATCGCTAAATGCCCCAGCATTCACATAATCCCCTAGATGGGATTGTTCCGTGACAGCATCAGGTATATATTGTTGCACTTTAATCAGAGTATCTTTATTGGAAATTGGCACTATTACTCTGTAGGGATTATTAGCAACTAATGTGTTGCCATTACTCACAGGTACAACGTAGCCATTAGTAGGAGGTAATGCATAGCGATTAGTCTGAGGTGCTACATAGTCATTGTTACTAGAAAATACATAACCATTTGTCTCAGTATAATTGCTCGCATTCGAGTTATTCAACCCTAATGCTTCCCAAGTTTGCCAATCTACATTTCCAGTAGAATTCAGTCGAGATGATTGCTGAAATGCAATCACAGATTGTCTGGTGTAATCGCTGAAAAAACCATCAGGATTGGTATTAGAGAAACCCAATTGCGATAAACGCTCTTGAACTAATCTGACATTATCTCCTTGATCGCCTACAGTCAGATAACTTCTGCCTGGTTGTTGAGTAGTATATCCACCAGTGGAGGCTCTACGTACTGCCTCTAAAACTTGAGCATTGGCCATGCCATCAACAGGTAGGCGGTAATTTTGTTGGAATCGGGTGACAGCTTCTCTGGTAAGTGGGCCAATATTCCCAGTGGCAGCAGTATTAAAATAACCTAGCTGCCGCAAACGCACTTGTAATTCTTTCACTTGTTGAGTAGAGAGCTTTGATCTGCCTGGAATCCCAGAGGAACCTAGTAGCGCATTCCAAGTTTGTTGATTCACAATCCCGTTAGCAGATATGCGATAATTTCGCTGGAATGCAATTACAGCATTTCTAGTCATTGGGCCAAAATTCCCAGTGGGATTAGCATTCAAGTAGCCTAACTGCCGCAAACGCTGTTGTAACCTTATGACGGCTGTACCAGTTTTACCTTGAGATAGGACAGGGTATTGGCCACTACTGGTATTCCTGCTAGAAGTTCTACTTTGACATGCTTCTTGTAAGGCTCTTTGAGTACTAGCACCCACAACACCATCAGCAGGGATTCTATTGGCTTGCTGGAATTTGATCACAGCATTCTGAGTCAAGCTAGCAAACTTGCCACTCACCGGGCCGTTAAAGTAGCCTAACTTTTTTAAACATCTCTGACTACTGCTAACTTCAGGGCCATTACTTCCTATTTTCTGAAGTGCTAAAGCTTGTCCAGCAATACTCAGAAACCCCGTAATCAATGCCACGGATAAAAGACGCATCGCTGCACCACTATATAACTTTTCCAAATTCTTGAATTTGAAATTAGCTACGCTAGGAACAACCTTGACGCTTTCGGCTGCCTCGTAGACTGAGGCAAGCTTGGTTAAATAGCTATCTACCCCTGTTTCCACTTGTTTTTTTCAAGTTACGGCTATGGAGGATCATACCACTTTCTCTGTATTATATTTTTATTTAGTATGATTATTTACAAAAAAATTCCCCACGCTGATATGATACACAAGCTTTTGTAGCGGGAATAATAAGCAATGTAAAGCTTTGGAGGCTTGTTTTCTATTTGCCTGACAGAATTTTTGCTATACCTATTTGGGTTTAGAGCATGAGCAACGCAGACAAATAGTGGGTCTAGTCTTCTATCGAATTGCGGATAATATTCAACCTAATGCTCCACGGGATCTACGATATTCGCTTAACTTTATTCTCCGTTGCGATCGCCATGCTTACGGCTTACACCACACTTGATCTAGCGATCAGAGTGACAGACGCTAAATCACACCAAAAGTGGCGGTGGCTGGTAGGGGGAGCGATCGCTATGGGAATCGGCATTTGGGCAATGCATTTTATTGCTATGCTGGCGTTCAGTCTGCCGATTCCGATTAACTATGACTGGTTAACAGTTTTAATCTCGGTACTACCTGCAATTTTCGCCTCTGGATTAGCCCTGTACCTTGTTAGTCAACCAGAATTTGGTATTTTGCGGTTATTCGGTGGTAGCATCCTGATGGGCGCAGGGATTAGTGCAATGCACTACATCGGTATGGCTGCGATTCGTTTACCAGCTAAAATGTCTTATGACTTGAGTGTGGTTGCACTCTCCATTGCGATCGCCATTCTCATCTCATTGGTTGCCCTCTGGGTGGGATTTAACCTCAGAGCTAATAGTACAGTAACAGGACGCTTTTTGAGGATTGGCAGTGCAATTCTCATGGGTGCTGCCATTCCGTCAATGCACTACACAGGGATGATGGCTACCCATTTTTCAGTCGTCGAATCAGTCGAGTTTTCAGAAGTTGATACTACTGCAACCTATTGGATGGCTGCGATTATTGGCTTATTCACATTACTCCTTCTAGGATGGACGCTGATCACATCTTTTTTCAACGAACAATTGAGTGTTCAACTAGTTAAAACAGCTGATCTTAAAGAAAACGAAGAACGTCTCAAACAAGCCTTACAAAACCAAGAAGCACTAGCTGCTCTATCTAAGTCTCGGTCTGAAAAATTAGAGACAGCTATGTTGGCACTTCAGCAAGCTCAATTGCAATTTATTCAAGCAGAAAAAATGTCTTCTTTAGGACAAATGGTAGCGGGAGTTGCTCATGAGATTAACAATCCTGCTAACTTCATTTATGGAAACCTGTTTCATACGGAAATTTATCTGCGACAACTTTTAGAATTAATCAATATCTATCAGCAATATTATCCAACTCCAGTGCTTGCGGTTCAAGCTCAAGTAGAGTCTATTGATCTACCATTTTTGCTAGAAGATTTACCTAAACTACTCAAATCAATGCAAGCCGGAGCCAATCGTATTAAATATATTGTGGAATCCCTGCGTAACTTTTCTCGTCTAGACGAGGCACAATTAAAGGCTGTGGACATCCACGAAGGACTTAATTCCACACTACTCATTCTTCAAAACCGTATTAGTTATCCACTGAACAATCGCCCAGAAATTATTGTCATGAAAGAATATGGTAATTTACCCCTAGTAAATTGCTATGCCGGACAGTTAAATCAAGTGTTTTTCAATATCATTACCAATGCTATTGATGTATTAGAAGAAAAGCTGAGTAGCTTAAAATCAAACTCCAGTTTTACACCTTTAATTCGGATTAAAACAACCGTTTCTCAAATCGGTTGGATCAACATTCAGATTTTCGATAATGGTTTTGGCATTAGTAAAGATGTACAAAACAAAATCTATGATCCCTTTTTCACAACTAAACAAGTTGGACAAGGAAGTGGATTGGGGTTATCAATTAGCTATCAGATTGTCGTTAAAACACATGGTGGTAAGCTCAACTGTATTTCTGCCAAGGGGCAAGGAGCTACTTTTCAAATTGAGCTTCCAATTGATAGATTGATAGATACTTCCTGTTTTCTAGGAAAGCAATCTGAAGTAGCTCCAGATGTTATTGAGTAGATATAGCTGGGGACTGGGGACTAGGTGGAAAGCCTTTTTGTGTCTAGGTTTTATCATCTATTGATGTCTTAATCACCAAGGCTATTGATATACATCTGATTTTCTGATTTTTTAAGCTATTGTTGATCAACTTTTTCAGTATTACCTGCTTTTACCCAACCTTCTTGTTCGCTACCTTCCAAACGAATCTTTTGCCAGGATTTATCTTGGCTTTCTTCCAAGATAATAATTTTTTGATTAAAAGCAACCCCACCAATCTTTTCAGCTTCTTGATTTGGTTGCGATCGCAAACTCAAGCCTTCACGCCAACTAACACGCCCTCGGTAAGCTCCCGATGGCAATGGTTTTGGTGATGGGGTAGGCTTTGGTGATTCTGTGGGAGTGGAGTTTGGACTTGGAGACGATTCAGCCTTTGTCCCAGATTTAGGAGTGGGTTTAGCTCCTCCAGGCTCAGTTGCTTTGGGAGCTTGGGCTTTCACCGAGGGACTATCATTAGAAAAAACGGGTTTGGCAGGGGGTATGCCGGTGCGATTCATGAAATAGAGTCCAATTGCAACGCCACCACCTATTAGCACAGCGATCGCTAAGAAAAACCCAAGTATAAACTTTATGAAGCCAGACAACATATTTAAAACCTGATCACCAGTGGTCAATAGTCAATAGTAATTCATGATTAACTGTTGACTATTGACTAACAATTATTAACTAAGCAATTATTGTAGCTACTGCTGAATGAATTCACGTAGTGCGCCGGAGGCGTTCGCTTAAAGGATTGTGTTTAGATGCTAAACGCGCTCTCCCAGCAGCAGCCCATTCTTGGAGTTGCTGAATTTGCTCTACAGCAGTTCGCGCCAAGGGGATGATCTGACTGGCTGCTTCTAAAATATCATCAGTAGCAAAGTCGCGGTTTTGGCTAAATCCAATGTGCATCGCTTCAATTAAAGTTTGCTCAATTTCTGCCCCAGAAAAATCCGGCGTTTCATAAGCTAACCTTTCGATGTCATAACTTTTTAAGTTATGGGGGCGCAATCGGGATAAATGAACATCATAAATTGCTTTTCTCTCTTCTTGGGTGGGCAATCCCACAAAGAAAATTTCATCAAATCGCCCCTTACGCAGCATTTCTGGCGGTAAGGCTTGGATGTCGTTGGCGGTGGCGACGACAAAAACGGGTGAGCTTTTTTCAGCTAGCCAGGTAATAAAAGTACCAAATACACGGCTGGCTGTTCCGGCATCACCTTTGCTACCAAGTCCGGCAAAGGCTTTATCTATTTCATCAATCCACAAAATACAGGGAGCAAGAGCTTCAGCTACTTGGATCATTTGCCGAGTTCGAGATTCTGATTCACCCACCAAACCACCAAATAACCTTCCTACATCTAGACGTAACAAGGGTAAATGCCAGTGATGAGCGATCGCTTTTGCTGTTAACGATTTACCAGTTCCTTGAATACCCACCAACATTAAACCACGGGGGTGCGGTAATCCGTACTGTCGCGCCTTATCGGTAAATGAACCTCCCCGGCGAATCAGCCAGTCTTTCAAGTTATCCAATCCGCCAATATCAGAAATTTGCTCAGTGGCGGGGTAGAAGTCCAATATTTGGGTTTGGCGGATAGTTTGGCGTTTTTCTTCCAAAACGAGATCCACATCTTCTGGTCGCAATTCTCCGTGGGTAGCGATCGCCTTTGCCAAAACCCGGCGAATCCGTTCCATCGAAAGCCCTTGACAAGATAGCACCAAATCATCTAAAACTTTGCCAGAAAGTGAGTTACCAGTACTTTGTAGTAAGCGTTCTACCTCAGTTCTAATTTCTTGGGCGGCGGGTAAGGGAAACTCGACGACTGTCAACACTTCGGTTAAATCGTCAGGAATAGCGATGCGCGGTGATAATAGGACAATATTTTTTGGTTGCGACTTAAGAAGTCTGGACAGATTACGGAGTTTGCGAGCGATCGCAACATCATCTAAAAAGCGATGATAATCTCGGAGAATCAATACCGCAGGTGCGGAAGCTGGTAATTTTTCGATAAATTCTAAAGCTTGCAACGGGTTACGTCGCCCAAACCCAACATCATTAGGGTTTCCTTGGTAGCCATCGACAAAATCCCAAGTATACACTGGGCGATTACCTTGGTTGCTTGCTTCTTCCCGGATAGCTGCTTCTACCCGTTCCTCTTCATAAGTAGGAATATAAATTAATGGGTAGCGGGCGCGTAGCAGCAGTTTAAACTCTTCACGGAAGTTCATATTTGGCTATCGTTATTAGTTCTTCTCTCATTGTTCTTTCTTTGTATTGTGTCTCACAACTAAAAACGAAACTAAAAACGAATATATATCTCCTTATCTAGCTCTATCAGGCAATGAAACTTGAAGAAGCTCTTTAGATAAAAGTTGCCGCAAAGCTCGCAGCTACGGGTGGAAACTGGAAATAAGTGAATTTGCTTACCATCTGTGAATGTAGTAATTGGCTTACTATATACGGAAATTTTTTTAATATTTGGGAAAGTTATCTGCTTAATCTGGATTAGAGCTTAAATAAAGTTATGTTCTTATCAAGCAAATAAAATGACAGAAAATAACTCACAGCCCAAAAATCCCGGAGGAATGTCCCTCAACATTGGCGGCGGTCAATTTTCAGGTGTTCAAGTTGGACAAGCTGCTGGCGACATGACCCAAAATCAGCAAAATACTCAAGGTGGGGCTGAGAAAGAATTGACCTTACCTGAGGTTGCAGAATTAATGGCACAAATTGAATTCATATTTCGTAATTCCGATTTACCAGAAGACCAAAAGAAACAAGCACTGAAACATCTGGATTATGCAAACGACGCAGTTAAGGAAAAAGAACCAGACAAAAACACTGCGGCAACAAGTTTGCAAAAAGCTAGTAAAGTCCTCAAAGAAACTAACGAAACGTTTAATGCAGGCCAAGGGATTTGGCAAAAGTTAGAGCCAATTGCCACACAATTAGCTCCTTGGTTAGGAGTTGCAGCTAAAAGTCTTTTACTTTTTACATAAAAAAAGATTATGAATCAAAATCTTAATATTGATGGTGCTTTGATTCGGGAAGCTCAGATTGGACAGGCTGGACGCGACTTGCACCAGATTCAGTACCTAACTGTGAATGAAAGCTTCAGCCTAGCTAAACTAATCGGTAACAGGAAGGTAAAACCTCCTTCAGGGAAACAGGAGTACCGTTTCCGAGAAGTTTTACTTAATAAAGTCAAACAGTATTGGATTAAAGGCGTACTAGAAAAATCTTTGTATACCAAAAGTCTAATTGATCTGGGGCTGGAAGAACGATTAGACGCAGTAAAGCGCCCATCTAGTATTGTCCAAGAAATTACTAATGAGTCTGGGCAAATCTTACCTGAAGGGAAAAGTATCTCTGAAGTCTTCAATCAGATGGGAAAAGGACGAACCTTATTGATTTTAGGAGAACCCGGCGCGGGTAAAACGATCACTCTCCTGAAGCTGGCACAAGAATTAATTGCTCGTACCGAAAAAGATTTGAGCCAACCTATTCCAGTAGTGCTGAACTTATCTTCTTGGGGAAATAAACAGCAAACAATTACTGATTGGCTAATTGAGGAATTGAATAGTACATATCAAGTTTCTAAAGCACTTGCTAAAGTCTGGATTGAAGATCAACAACTATTACTGCTGCTAGATGGTTTAGATGAGGTGAAAATTGAGCGTCGGGAAAGCTGCATTCAAGCCATCAACCAATTTATGCAAGAACATGGGCTGATTGAAATTGTGGTGACAAGCCGTATTCGAGATTATGAAGCTCTCTCTACTCGTTTAGAATTGCAAGGTGCTATCTGCATCCAATCTTTAACATTTCAGCAAGTTAAACAATATTTAGACAGGGCTGGTGAACAACTGGAAGCAGTAAAAACATTGCTTCAAGAAGACACTACATTGCAAGAGTTAGCCAAGTCTCCCCTGACTTTAAGCGTCATGACTCTGGCTTATAAAGGTAAGAAACTAGAAGATTTACCTAACGCAGGTTCTAAAGAAGAACGCCGAAAGCACCTGTTTGATGCTTATATTGAACGGATGTTTAAGCGTCGGAAATATGAGCCAAAATATTCCAAAGTGGAAGCAATGCGCTGGCTAATTTGGCTAGCACAGCAGATGTTTCATAAGTCTCAAACGGTTTTTCTTATTGAAAGAATACAGCCTACCTGGTTGTCAAATGGATTCCAAAAAATACTTTATCAATTTCTCAATAACCTATTTATAGTAATAATTAGTGGGTTAATCGGCAATTTTATAAGTAAATCAATAAATGGAGTGTATCTTGGTGTAATCACTGGTTTAGTAACAGCATGTTTGAGTACTACAGAAATAAAACCAGTTGAAACCTTGAGATGGTCTTGGCAAGAAGCCAGAAAGTTTCTGAAGGATGGACTACTACGAGGATTACCTTTGGGGCTGATTGTAGGGCTGGTTTTTAAGCTAGTTACCGCTCGATTTGATCTCCAAACTGGGCTGGGATTAGGGTTAGTATATGGGCTAATTGGTGGACTGATTTTAGGGTTGTTAGGTGGACTGAGAGGCCCAGAGATAAACATAAGAACAATTCCTAACCAAGGGATTTGGAACTCAGCTAGGAATGCCGGAATAATGGGATTGATTAGTGGATTCCTCGGATTGATTGGTGGATTAATTGGTGGACAAATCTTCGCAAAATCAGGATGGCTGCAATTGGGTTTAGTGTTTGGGCTGGTATTTGGGCTTGTATTTGGTGGTGGTCAAGCCAGCCTACAACACTTTACTTTACGCCTCATTCTTTATACTAAGAATTGCATACCTCGAAACTATGTCCGCTTTCTTGATTATGCGACTGAACACATCTTTGTGCAAAAAGTTGGAGGCAGTTACATTTTTATCCATCGAATGCTGCTGGAGCATTTTGCCCAAATGGAGCCAGTATTTATTCAACCAAGTTCACAACTAATTCATCAGTCTACTGATAGGAATAATGCACTCACTGAAGTTAATTCAACCAATAATTTTAAGAGAGGCACTCCATCTCAAACTCAAGTTGAAAAAAATATAGTATGTACCAATTGTAGTCGCACTAATCCGGCGAATTTCAACTTCTGTACCAAGTGTGGGACACGATTAAATCAACCCCTTAGTCGAGGCTAAATTAAGTATAGTCATAAATCAACTAATTAAAATAAACGCGCTACTAATAGCGCGTTAACGAAGTTGAAAGTGATTTATCTATCCCAGAAGTTGCTTTTTCAGTGCTTCTAAAGAAGCCCAACGGTTATCAACTGGAGTTTCAGGAATATTATCAGAATTATCGACTGTACTACTTATAGGAATACCTGGACAATTGCGATCGCACAGCTGGCGTTGGGGAATTGCCAAACACATCTGCTCATACAACCATTCGTTGGGATAAAAATAACCATCGGGCGGTAGGGTTTCCTGCAAATCTTCCATAGTCACTTCCCGTTCTAAGGGTAAATCATTTACCTGATTTGCAGTTTCATCTAACCAGATGATTTCTTTCGTATTAAGCCCTAAACGTCGATTGTATTGCTGCAAACAGCGATTGCAGGTACAAGTTATAATTGTTTCTGCCTGAGCGGACACTTCCAGGTAATTGCCATGATGCTCAACGCGCACATGACCGCGAACTGGTGTCAACGTTTCCAGACCAGGCAGAAATTCCTGAACCTGAACTTCCTCTGTCCGCTCCGATGCTCTAGTTAGCTGCGGAATAAAAATTGCGTCCATAGGATTTGTGAGCCATCCTCACTAAAAATTTATCTTCATTATCAGCAATAATACTGATACTACATCTTTAATTTTATCTCTTAAGAACAAGAGAAATTTTGAAAGAAATTATATTGTTAGGAGTTTTCAATTAACTCCAAACTCTTGTACAGACGCGATTAATCGCGCCTCTACTAACTCCCAACTCCTTCCAACGTAGCTGGACGGACAACTAGATTACGATGCGGCTCTTTACCGCGACTGAAGGTTTCTAAATCTCCAAACTCCTTCAAGAAGGTATGGATTTGTCGCCGTTCAGCAGAACTGAGAGATTTGATTTCCACTTCTCTACCAGAAAAGCGCACTTCATCGGCTGCTGCTTCTGCTAATGCGCGAATTTCGGCTTCTCTTTTAACCCGGTAGCCATTTAACTCAATGGTATAAGAAGCTTGTTCTTCCGGGGGTTGACTTAGGTTTAAAACCGAATTTGCTAGATACTGAATCGCATCTAACACAGAACCATCAGCACCAATTAATACCTGGATTTGTTCTGTCGTCAAATTAGTTTGGTCAATTGTTAACCAGTAATTATCTGGTTCTGGGGAATCGCCGTCAAGAGATTTGGCAGTTTCTAAATGACCCTGAATTTCAGCAGGTATTCCAGTGAGTTCCAGCAGTGTTTTTAACCACTGCTGACCTCGCTGCATGGAAATATCGCTCATGATCCCCCTGTTGCCTTTTTCTTGGCACTTTTTGGTTCAAATGGCAATGCCTTTTGTTCTGCTACTACTGCTTCTTTCTCTTGGGTTGCTACGATTTTTTGCAGTTCTTCTGGTAGAGGTTCGCGCGATAAAAGATAAGTTTGAGCAGTTTGGAAAATATTACCAATCACCATATACATCAGCACCCCTGCTGGTAAGGGGAAGAACAAAAACATCCCAGAAAAAATAACTGGAGTGATTTTATTAACTGTATCTTGCTGCGGATTGCCACCACTGGAATTTTGCCCAGAAAGCATTTGGCTAACATAAAGACTGATTCCAAAGGAGACGATCATGGCGACGATATCCCAGTGGATTGTGCCATCTGGATCAGTTGCGCCAACCCTGCCTAAAGCATCAATAAATAGAAAGCCTTTGTCTGCTGCTAGTCCAGGAATTGTTCCTTGAATAGTAACTTCTCCGGGTTGCAATGCTTCTACATTGCCTTGGGCATCAATTTTTACCTTATCTTCACCTTTGGTAACTTTCCAATCAGGAATGAGCTTATTTTCTGGGTGTTCTCCTAAGAGTACCTGAAATGGTTTGCCCTCAACGGTCTGATATTGGATCTTAGTTTGTTCTCCCACCGCTAGTTTGTTACCACTAGGAAGGATAGCAGCTACTTTAACGTGTTCTCCATCAGCAATGTAAATATTTTGAGGAGCAGTGGCAAAGGCTTGCGGTTGAATTTGTTCGATTTGTTCTGCGGGAAAGATTTGCAGGTTAACGCTGTAGTTGGCACTTGCAAAAGGCGAACCCCGCAAAGTGGCAAACAGCGCTAATAAGACCGGCATTTGCACTAGTAATGGAAAACAGCCTGCCAAAGGATTGCCAAATTCTTTTTGAACATTGACCATTTCCTCTTGCTGCTTTTGCGGTTCATCCTTATAGCGCTCTTTGATTTCTGCCATCCGCTTCTGCATCAGAGGTTGCACTATTCGCATCTTTCGCATGTTGCGAATTGAGCCAGCACTCAGGGGATAGAGCGCGAAGCGGACTATCAGGGTCAAAGCAACGATCGCCAATCCGTAGCTAGGCACAATACCATAGAAGAAATCTATGATTGGCAGCATCACGTTGTTCGAGAGAAAGCCGATACCAAAATCCATTATTCTGAATTCAACCTGAGGTACTGTAAACTGAATCTAATTTATCTAAATCATAAATTATGTGCGACTACCCTTCGCTACGGATAGCCGCACATCCAAAAAAAGGGAGTGGGAGTGGGGAATTGGGAGTGGTATGTAATTTTTGGTAAGTGGGAAGTTCTTAACTTTAGATTTTATCTGAGTAAATTTTGCATTCCCTATCTCCCTACTCCCTACTCCCTACTCCCATCACTTATTAGCAGCAGCGCTATATTCGGGATTTTTCGCAGCAATTCTTTCGTTGATGTAGTCATAGACTTCTCGAAACTTGGGAATTGCCCGCAATTCGAGACGACTGCCGTTTCTTAGGGTTAGTACCATATCTCCCCATAAGCCAATGCCACGGGGAACTGTAACGACTTTGACAATTTCTGAGTAAATTATGTCAGTGCGATCGCGTCCCTGCCAACCTCCTGTCACGGTAATCCGGCGATCGGTGATGCGGAAACGCAGCCATAATGCTCTGACAATCGCCCCAACTGTTAATGGTATCCCGACAATGGTTAGCCCAATCAACAGGTTGACAATTAAATCCCCAATATGGGGGCCACCTTCATAATAAACATCTTCACGAATTCCCATCAAACACCTCAGCTTGTGCCAACAACTGCTCTAATTCTTGCAGAAATTGTGGGCTTACGCACTTAGATTCTACTGTTGTGGGTTTGACAATGAACACTAGCCGCCATCCTGGTGATAATTTGGGCAGCAAACTATGTAAAGCAGAAGTAATTTGCCGTTTGATTCGGTTGCGAACTACTGCCCTTTTGCTTACTTTTGTGCTTATGGAAATGCCAATCCGTGTACTGGCAAGATGTGCTGAGTCTGTTACTTGTGTAGTCTGGGTGGCAGTGTCCAAAGAAGGTTTTGTTAAATATAAAGGCTTTAAGGCTCTCAATGTTAAATAAGAGCCATGACGCCGAATCCCTTCCCGGAAAACTGCCTGGAAATCCTTGCGGGATTTTAGCCGATTTGCTTTAGGCAAAGCCACAGATGCTCTTTTAGCTTAGATACGCCCTAAACGCTTAGACGGTGACGTCCCTTTTTTCTCCTGGCGCTAATCACGTTCCTACCGTCTGGTGTCCGCATCCTAGCGCGAAAACCAGAGGTTCTTTTTCTCTTACGGCTAGTGCCGCCTAATGTTCTTTTCATACTTTTCTCCTCTTAGGTGATTTTTATAAAAACTCACAATCTCTAATTGTATTACGTTATAAGGGAATAGGGAATAGGGCATGTGAAAGAGGACTTGGGGACAAGGAGAATAGGGGACAAGGGGAAAGACTTGTTGGAAGTTCTAAACTTTTGTCTACCTTGTCTCCTCTGCTCCCCTGCCCCTTCTGCTCCCTCATCTCCCTTATTTCCCCACTCCCCACTCCCTACTCCCCAAACTTATTAATTGATGCTTACAATCCATGTTCCCATGTAGCGCAATAGTGGCACATCGCCAGGGGAGAGAACTTGACAGCGAAAATAGTAAACTCCGCCGAAGGCTGGGTTTTTCACGTTAGATAAGACTACTTCAACTGGATTACCTGCTGGTACTGGATCTTGGGGAAAAATATTAATCAGCTTACCTTCTTTGTCCCACTTCACCTCAGAAAGCGGAACTGCTTTACCTTTGACTCGGACTTCAATTTTTTTCTGGTCGAAAGTTCCTTTGTAATAATCAGGGTAGGTAATCGCAAATTGACCAACAGCCAATTTCATTTTTTGGGCTGGAATCCTTAATATGTATCGATCCCAACCATTGGCTTGTCCACCAAAATCTAACCTAAAGGGCAGCTGATTTTCTTGTTTGACGCCGCTAAATAGGGTAAATCCAGGTAAACTTTGTGCCCAAGTCAACGCTGGTAATCCAGTAACCAAAAAGCTCGTCACGGCTAAAGCAGAAAGTAAACGTCGCATAATCAGGCTTCCTCTACCAAAATATAAATCTGTTATCTAAAATAACTGTGTGTTAGTATTCGTTACTAAACTTTACTACTGACTTCCTGACAATTGACGTTTAATAATAAAAATAAGTGCCATCCTCACTGAGGTTTAGGCCACAGCAAAATTGCTTAGTGATAAATTTACTATGTAATCGACTTACCTCATCACCCTTACAGAGTGATGATTTGATGGTTATGTTGGTCAAATTTTCAACTCAGTACAAACACAGTTGCCATTGGATTGTGTTTCCAAATATGTACAAGTGTATCTAAATTTGAGAATTTTGTTACAAAAATTGAGGCGTATCATCAGCGATCGCCAGTTAAGTTGGGCTAAATTGATTAAAATAAGTTGGAATCAGAGTCGTAATTATTAAAATTTGATTTGGAAATTATAAAGCTTTCAAAATTTGGTCAATATTACTCTATAAGAAAGGAATACCAAAATTTCTCAATCCCGAAAATAAGCTAAAGATAAAGATGCAAAATTTGGGAATCAATTTAGGATGTGCAATACGTAACCCTGTTTGCAACTATCTGAAAATATGACATCTGCGAGCGGCAAAGTCAGGCTTTGCCTGGATAGCTAAGAGTGGGAGAGGAAAGTTTCAAGGTTCAATCTACAAGTAAAATTCATGGATGATGTTCCTGCCTAAGTACTATGAGTGCGGGACACGCCTCATCTAGACAATCGCTTACTTGGCAGAGATTAGGTATTTATCTTCAGGAGATTTCATGAGAATAGCAGTTGCTAAAGAAATTGAAGTTTGTGAACGTCGTGTAGCATTAATTCCTGACACCGTTGCTCGATTGGTAAAACAAGGTTTGGAAGTTTGGGTAGAAACAGGTGCAGGAGAACGATCATTTTTTGGCGATTCTGACTATGAAGCGGTAGGAGCCACAATAATCAGCGATACTGCCAAATTATGGGGTGAAACAGATATTCTGTTGAAAGTTAGCCCACCACAAGAGCGAGAAGATGGACGCTCAGAAATTGACTTGTTAAAGGAAGGGGCTGTTTTACTCAGTTTCCTCAATCCCTTGGGAAACCCCGTTGTAGCACAGCAACTAGCAAATCGTAAAGTTACAGCCTTGAGTATGGAGATGATTCCCCGTACTACTAGGGCGCAAAGTATGGATGCTTTGTCCTCGCAAGCTTCATTAGCAGGTTACAAGGCTGTATTAATTGCCGCAGCTGCATTACCAAAATATTTTCCGATGTTAACCACAGCCGCAGGTACGATCGCTCCAGCGAAAGTATTTATTATGGGCGCTGGTGTAGCGGGATTGCAAGCGATCGCTACCGCTAGACGTTTGGGAGCAGTGGTAGAAGCCTTTGATATCCGTCCCGCCGTCAAAGAAGAAGTGCAAAGCTTAGGAGCAAAATTCGTTGAAGTCAAATTAGACGAAGAAACCGTTGCTGCTGGCGGTTATGCCAAGGAAATCTCTGAAGCTAGCAAACAACGTACCCAAGAAGTTGTCGCTGAACACATCAAAAATTCTGATGTGGTGATTACCACTGCTCAAGTTCCTGGGAGACAAGCACCACGGCTAGTTACAGAAGAAATGGTGGCACAAATGAAACCAGGTTCAGTGATTGTAGATTTGGCTGCTGAACAGGGTGGTAACTGCGCTTGTACCGAACCAGGTAAAGATATTGTCTGGAACGGTGTGACAATTATCGGCCCCATCAATCTTCCATCATCGATGCCAATTCACGCCAGCCAATTGTATGCCAAGAACGTAACATCGTTGATGCAATTGCTAATTAAAGACAAAGCTTTGCAGGTGGACTTTGGCGACGACATCGTTGATGCAGCTTGCGTTACCCACGCAGGTGAAATTCGCAATCAACGAGTGCGGGATGCGCTACAAGCTTTGAATACTCAACAACCGGCGGTTAATTAGGGACTGGGAATTAGGGACTAGGGACTAGTGACTGGGGACTAGGAAATAGATACTTAGCAATACTTTCTCAGTACCCAATACACCAATACCCAATCCCCAGTACCCAATACCCAGTACCAATACCCATTCCTAAAAGGAGTTTTGATTTCATGACAGAGGCATTACTTGCTGCTTTGTTTGTATTTGTATTGGCATCTTTTATTGGCTTTGAAGTCATCAATAAAATCCCACCGACTTTACACACGCCCTTAATGTCAGGCTCAAACGCGATTTCTGGGATTGCGGTACTGGGAGCAATAGTTGCTGCTGGTGCGAGAGACACAAGTGTGTCAGTAATTCTCGGTTTGATTGCTGTGGTATTGGCAACAGTCAACGTTGTGGGTGGTTTTTTAGTGACAGACAGAATGTTGCAAATGTTCAAGAAGAAGGAGATTAAAGCGTGAGCGACTTTTTACCAACTGGCATTCAGCTGACGTACTTAGTCGCTGCATCGTTATTCATTCTGGGCTTGAAAAAGCTGGGATCACCTGCTACAGCGAGGAACGGTAATATCGTAGCGGCTGTGGGGATGCTACTGGCGATCGTGGCAACAATGCTGGATCAGCATGTGTTGAACTACGAGATGATATTGTTGGGCTTGGCAATTGGCTCGGGAATTGGTGCGATCGTTGCCTACAAAGTCCAAATGACCGAAATGCCCCAAATGGTGGGTTTACTCAATGGTTTGGGGGGTGCGGCTTCGGCATTAGTAGCCGTTGCCGAATTCTGGCGGTTATTAGATAGTTCTCAGCCGATACCCCTAGATGTGAACATTTCCATGCTGTTGGACGTGTTAATCGGCGGTGTTACCTTCACGGGTAGCTTTTTAGCCTTTGCCAAATTGCAAGGTTTAATTAGCGGTTCCCCGATTACATTTCCATTCCAGCAACCATTTAACCTCTTGCTTTTGGGTGCTTATTTATTAGGTAGTGCCTATTTAATCATCACGCCAGATAGCTTACCCATATTCTTGGGAGTGGTAGCTGTTTCCTTAGTGTTGGGTGTGATGTTCGTCATCCCCATTGGTGGCGGCGATATGCCAGTAGTAATCTCGCTGTTGAACTCCTTGTCAGGTGTGGCGGCGGCGGCGGCTGGATTTGTGGTGATGAACAATATGTTAATCATCGCTGGTGCTTTAGTAGGAGCATCTGGCTTAATCCTCACCGAGATTATGTGTAAGGCGATGAACCGCTCTCTCTTCAGTGTGCTGTTCAGCGCTTTTGGTACAGGTTCTAGTTCTAGCGGTGGTGCTGCTAGTGGTGGTGCAACTGATCAAACCGTCCGCAGTATTGATCCTGAAGAAGGGGCGATGATGTTGGGTTATGCCCGTTCTGTGGTAATTGTGCCCGGTTATGGTATGGCAGTAGCTCAAGCGCAACACAGCGTCCGGGAATTATCAGATCAGCTAGAACGTATGGGCGTTGATGTCAAGTATGCCATTCACCCCGTTGCTGGCAGAATGCCGGGGCACATGAATGTGTTGCTGGCAGAGGCAAATGTGCCTTATACGCAGTTGTACGATATGGATGATATTAATCCCCAGTTTGAACAAGCAGATGTGGCTTTAATAATTGGGGCAAATGATGTGGTAAATCCGGCGGCGCGGAGTGATAAAAATAGCCCGATTTATGGTATGCCAATTTTGGAAGTAGATCGGGCAAAGCAGACGATTGTGATTAAGCGCGGGATGAGTACGGGTTTTGCTGGTGTAGATAATGAGTTGTTCTACAAGGATAAAACGACGATGCTTTTTGGTAGCGCGAAGGATATGGTGGCGAAGTTGGTTTCGGAAGTGAAGCAACTTTAACGAACCGCGAAGGCGCGAAGGAAGAATTTAGATAACTGGCTTGCCTTGGGGGTGTGATGCTTCTGAGGCAAGTTTTTTTATTAGTGGATTAAACCAAATGTTCCCGATAGGTTTTTACAAAAACGAACGACGCTTTAGATATGCTGCCACAGTCTAATTGTACAATCCTTACTACCACTAACAATAGTTTGACCATCAGGACTAAAAGCTACTGATGTGACTGCGTTAGTGTGTCCAGAAAGAACACAAATAGCAGGTTTACTTTTTAATTGCCAAATTTTGATTTTACAGTCATCACTCCCACTGGAAACTATTTTACCATCAGGACTAAAAGCAACTGAGTTTACTGGGGCTGAGTGCTGTCCAAGTGTACAAACTTCTCTTCCTGTCTTTGCATTCCAAAGCTTAAGCCTATAGTCATCACCACCACTAACAAGTATCTGATTGTCTGGGCTAAAAGCTAGTGAATTTATGGGTAATTTACTAGCTTCTATACTGCGAATTTCTCTCCTGGTTTTCAAATTCCAAAACTTAATTAGTCCATGCCCATCGCTACTAGCAAGCGTTTCTCCATTTGGACTAATAACTATAGATTTTATTGCACTTGAATGGCCATCTAAAGTATCAATTTCCAATCCTTCTTTAACATCCCATAGCTTAATCTTGTAATCTTGGCCTGCACTAGCAATAATTTTGTTGTCAGGGCTGAAAGCTATTGTATAAACTCTTCTCAAACCGGAAATACCATGCCCATAAAGGCTTTTTTCTTCATTTGTGCTAAGATTCCATAACTTAACTACATTTTGATCCCAAGACTCTATCACTGCACTAGCAATAAATTTTCCATCGTTACTGATAGCTGCTGGAGTAGGGTAGCTACCTATTCGTATATATTCACCTCTAAACTTAAAAATTAGCTTATTTTCACGCCAATTCCAAACAATAATTTTTTGGTGATGTAGATCGTATCGAATAGCAAGCAAATCTGCGTCAGGAAAAAAAGCAACTGAGTGAATTTCACTTTTACGTTCTCCGATAAATATACAACGCCATGAGTGAATTTGTTCTATATTACTTACTTCTTCTAAATTGGTTTTTCCAGAAGGTGCGTTAGATTGAACACCTACGATATATTCCTTTAATTTATGATAGTCCAAACAATCATCTAAATTTTTGTCCGCTTGCAAAGTAAAAGAATCTGAGGATATAGCAGAATTTAATGTACTACAGTCCCAAAAATTACGATAATGCTCTACAAGCCGATTGTGAATTTCTTCAATATTTTCTTGAGTAGTTACAATATCTGGCATTATGTCTTTTAAAACAATACCTTCTATCAAATAGATTTCTCTCCCAAATGAATCTTTTAGAACTCCATTTCCTGAAACACCTGTGTCTCCCGCAGTCGCTTCGATAACGCGGAAAATTAAAGTAAGATTCCCAACCTTAGAATTATGAATTTCACGATATAAGGCAGAACCTTTTTCAGTCAAATCTCCTTCTGCTGCCTTAGCAAGTATACTAGATGCACCAGCTTGACACATGAAGTTAGGAGCTACAACTGTCCTGTAATCAAGGTATTGATTACGGCTTACTAAGAACCCCCAAGCCTGAATACTTTTCATAGCAAAGTAATATCCGATTCTGGAAATGTGTAATCAAGTTTATTTCTAATAGATAAGAAGCAATTGATTACGTGCTTGAGCGCGGTTTCTTCATCGACAACTACCTTGAGTGATGCAGCCTGTTCACGACGAAGCTCATCAGTTCTTCTAACTGCTGCTTCTTGTTTCTTCTGTGCTGGTTCTTCAGCATACTCAATCAATTTTTGTAGGATATCTTCAGCAAATTGATACTTTTTAGGTAAAATTTGCTGCACAATTTTTAGACCACTGCCAAAAGCTTGACCTAACCTGTCCCAAAAACTCAAGTTTGGTTTAACTTCAATTGGTATACTAAGTTGTTCTTGCTTCTTTCTCATAAGTTCCTCTAGCTGGCTTTGTATCATATCTGGCAAAACACAAGCCAAGGGTACTTCTACATGAAATGGTTGCGGTAACTCCCCAGTTTTTGCCATACTGCCATCTGGTTGCAATTTAGCAAAACCCATACCTACTGCACTTACTGGAATTAAGCGCACTGGTGTACCCGCTTTGTTACGCACTTTTACAAGATTTCTAAATTCTTCAATTTGTAGCAACCGATCACGTATTTGATCTAATGTAAAGTTTCCTTGTATAATATCCCACTTACTAATAACAAAGTGAATTGGTTTGTTACTATTCTGCATTACATGAAGCATATTGGGTAAATCGTTTATAGCCCAAAGTTTTCCTAGCTTTTCATTACGCATTAATGCAGAAAGCCTTTGACCGTCTAACAATCCCAGCATAGTTTCCGCTTCTTTAAGCTTGCTCTCAAATGCAGCGTCTTCTTCTTCCATTTCATCTGTTAGCCTGCCACCAGCATAATCCAAATAGGCAAATTTGCAAGCTGAGTAAATTGGCAGGTTTTCTGTCTGAACACGACAAGTGAAAGTCCATTCTGATATTTCGCTATATGTTGTCCCTTTTGGCCATTTCTCATCAACTGCAATTTGTGTATAGATGTTGTTCAGCCGCTTTCTTTTTTCTGCTCCATCAACTTCTAAAAAGAAGCCATGCTCTCCCTGCGTGGATAGCTTCTTATACATACTCGCCAAAAAAACGGTCTTGCCAGATCCAGATGGGCCTAGCATAATTACTGTGTAAGTATTCAAGACTATCTCCAGTTATATAAGTGCTTTTTATTGATTGACAAAATAATCTCGAAGCTTTACTTAGTAGCTAAATAAAGATATTATTGTCAGCCATGAACCATTTTGGGTTAGACAAGGACAAAATGCCTCAGCAATTTTACTTAGTAATAATGGAGTGTAACAATACTAAATCTTATGTGACTAGAAAAGAGCGATCGCCAAAACTCCACGGTGCCATCGCTCTCTTCTTCCCTCTGTGTCCTCTACGTCTCTGTGGTTCGTTAAAAAAGCGATCGCTAAGACATTGGATGAGAAATATTTAAGACAACAGCTAATGCTTGAGAAATAAGTTGCATTTCTGAGTCGGAGAGTTTACCTAGTTTTCTAACTAATCTTGTTTCTGAAACTGAACGTATTTGAAAAGTATCTACACCAGAAACTTTAGCTAAACTATTCTCTGTGCTTGGTTCCAGCCGCACCATCCAAAGTCTAACAGCATATCTTTCTTTCCAATCTGTAACTGGGACAATAACCTTCAAAGGTAAAATTCCAATGGCATCATCATTGACTATGATACAAGGACGTTTTTTGCTAATTTCTGTCCCGACTGTTGGATCTAAATTAATCAACCAGACTTCACCTCTGTACATAATTTACTGAGTTGTGTAAGTCTTCATCTGGATAGTCGCAAAAGTCTTCTCCTTCTAAGTCAGAAAATATATCTAATTCACTACCAGATGCATAGTCTGCAATAGCTGTCACAGCCGCTAATGTTAATTGGCATTTTTGCTGATCTTTGGTGAGTGAGTGTTTTTCTTGAAGAACCAATTGCAGGGCTGATTCAGCTATCTTTAGGCGATCGCTTATACTCAAACTTGGAAGTGCTTGCAGAATTTCTTTGATTTGCATATAAGTTTATAGAGTCGATCTATTATTAATCCTAATCAAAATATGGCGTTTACAGTATGCCTTAGCGTAGCTTACCGCGGGTATCGCCTCTTCTCTGATTTCTCTGTGTCCTTTGCGCCTCTGTGGTTTGTTAAAAAAGGCGTAGGCATTGGCGTAGTGGCGTAGTTTCTCGTAGAAAAGGCACCACCTGAAAAATCTCTACTCTGCGATTATGATTAATTTAGGAAGAAGTCAGAATCTAAGGTTTCATCAATAGAAAAAGGATAGTCTTTAGGAAAAATAGATAGAGGAAGCCCTGTTTCAATAGATGCCTCTTTTCGAGCGTGTTGGTAACAATTGTCAAAAACTTCCGTGTAATAGTATTTTAAGCTAGGACTATCTACAAATGCTTCTTGTAATCTTTGACGATGTTCATAAATTGTATATAACCAGCTATTGGATCGGTTCTGGGGTTGAAATTTGTATTTGAGAAGGTGCATTAAAAGCACTCTAAGATTACTCCTTAAAGCATTTTTATCACTCCTTCCCATACTTTCAATTTCTTCAATTAAATTTTCTAAATCTAATTCTAAAAATTTTTTGTTTTTTAATAAATTAACAGTGTGTTCTAACCACAAATGATAATCTTGTGCATAGAGACTATTGGTTTTAGGAACAGATTGATTGCTCATAATCTTCTCCTTTATGGATATATAATTTTAACATTACTTCTTTTATTTCAGAGTGTGTGTTAGCGTAGCTTACGGCAGGTATTGCATTTTTTATTCTTTTTTTGCGCCTCCGTATCAGACAAAAAAAGCGTAAAGATACGCGTAGTGTTACCTAGAAAAGGCTACCGCAAGCATCGCTAACGCCTAAATTGTCCGTTTTATCGGGATTTCTATCCAGAACTCACAGCCTTTGCCAGGTTCAGAAACACACTTGATATTACCGCCGTGTTTTTCCACAATAATTTGGTAGCTAATAGATAACCCTAAGCCAGTACCTTGTCCAGGTTGTTTGGTGGTAAAGAAAGGTTCAAAAATGCGCGATCGCTTAATCTCTGGAATTCCACAACCATTGTCAGCAATCCAAATTAGAATACTATTCCCTTCGATAACTTCTGTACGAATCCAAATTTTAGGATTGTCAATTATTTTTGCAGCTTTTTCTGAGTTTTCTAATGCATCGATCGCATTGTTGAGAATATTCATAAATACCTGATTCATCTGGGCCCCATAGCAGACTAATGGAGGTAATTCACCATATTGTTTAACTACCTCAATAACAAAAGAATTAGTCTCTGGTTGCAATCGATGCTGTAAAATCAACAAAGTACTGTCGATGCCTTCATGAATATCAACGGGCTTCATTCCTGTTTCGTCAAGTCGAGAAAAACTTCGCAATGATAAGACTAGCTGAGAAATTCGATCTGCCCCTATCTTCATTGAAGTCAGGATTTTAGGCAAGTCATCACTAATGAAATCTAAATCCAGTGCTGCTGCTTGCTTTTGAATTTCTCCTGTTGTCTTAGGATACTGTTTTTGATAGAGGCGCAGTAATTTTAATAAATTTTCGGCATGTTCAGTAACATAAGTGATGTTGCCATAGATGAAACTAATCGGGTTGTTAATTTCATGTGCTACACCAGCAACTAACTGCCCTAAACCTGCCATTTTTTCACTTTGAATCAACTGGCTCTGAGTGTGCTGTAATTCTTTAAGAGTCTGGGTAATTTCTTCTTTTTGACGTTGAGTTTGTTCGAGTAATTCCGCTTGTTGAAGTCCTACCCCCAACTGAGTACCAATTTGCATCAGCAAATCTACCTCATCCTCTTGCCAATCACGGGGCTTGATATTTTGATAAGCTGCTAGTAATCCCCAAAGTTTCTCACCCTGAAAAATCGGCACAATTATATATGCCCTAACCTGCATTAGCTCAAGCAGAGCAATATGACAAATAGAATAATTGGCGCTGTAAATGTCTTTAATGGCACAACTTTTGGCATTAGCAAACCTTCCGCCTTGCGTTTCTTGTAAATAATCATCTGCAACTACAGGTACAATTTCCCTTATTGGTGTCCAACCTTGAGCTAAAGACTCAGCAACAAATTCGCCACTCCAATCAGCCCCGAATCGATAGATTGTCACTCGATCAACTTCCAATAGCCGCCGGACTTCTTCTGTACTGGTGGCAAAGATGGTATGAATATCAAGAGACTGGCGAATTTTCTCTACTGTTGTGGCTAATGCCTTTTCTCTTTCGGCTGCTTTCCGTTCTCGTGCAGCAGCTTGAGCCAGTTTTTGGGTTTGCACCTGCATCTGTTTCAAAGACTCAGCTTGCTGTAGTGCTACCCCCAATTGAGCGCCAACTTGTGCTAATAAATTGATTTCCTCATCTTGCCAATAACGAGGTTGGGAATTTTGATAAGCTACTAGCAATCCCCACAACTTCTCGCCCTGAGAAATTGGGACAAAAACTTCATTTCGTGCATACTTACCCGCTTGCTTTCCTTGTAGAAAAACGCCTTCTGCTGTCACAGGCTGCGGCTTAACCATTGGTGTCCAACCATCAACAATAGAATCAGCGACAAATTCGCCACTCCAATCAGGATAGAAGCGATAAATTGCTACTCGTTCTACTTGTAATAACCGACGGACTTCTTGAGTTGTGGTTTTAAAAATAGCTTCAATATCAAGAGACTGACGAATTTTTTCTACGGTGTTCGCTAACGCTCTTTGTCTTTGGGCAGCTTTGCTGATCTCTGCTGCTTGGGTTTGCATTTGTTGGATAAATTCTGCTTGCTGCAAAGCTACACCTAGTTGTGTGCCTACTTGAGTAAGCAAGTAAACCTCATCTTTTTGCCAATCACGGGTTCTGGCATTTTGATAAACTGCTAGCAAGCCCCACAGCTTCTGACCGTGGTAAATGGCAATGATCACATAAGCTCTTGCCTGATATATCTCTAAAATTTTAATGTAGCAGTTACTAAAGCCTGAATTGTAAATATCATTACAAACACGGTACACCTCACAGCGACTGAAGCTACCACCCTCTGTATCTTGTAAATAAGTGTCAGCGACTGGAGGTTTAGCTAAATCTTTGGCGCTACATTCACTGACGTTTTCACTCACTTCTGGCCGGTGAAATTGCTCATCTATGAGGGAAATCCAACCCTCTGCCACTGATTCAAACACGAATTCACCACTCCAATCGGGATTGAAGCGATAAATAGCCACACGGTCAGCATTTAGCAGCTGCCTAAGTTCTCCAGTGGTTGTGTGGAAAATGTTTTCTAAGTCTAGAGACTGACGAATTTTCTCAACGGTTATGGCGATGGTTCTTTGCCATTGGGCTGCTTTTTCTCTGGCTTTTGCTTGTGCTAGTTCTGCTGATTGTAGTTTTACTTGTTCTAGGTAATCTGCTTGCTGTAAAGCAACTCCCAGATGTCCGGCGATTAATTGCACAAACTCAATTTCTGATGTTTCCCATTGCCGAGGGCTACTACACTGATGAATACACAACAATCCCCATAAATCTTTACCTTTGATCAAGGGGGCAATTATACTAGCACGTACTTGGAATCTTTCTAAAATCTGGATGTAACAATCACTAGCATTAACTTGATAAATATCAGCTATTGCTCTAATCCGACCTTGCTGATATAGCCCTGCGAACTCCTCACTAAAGCAGTGGTCGCGCAATTTGGCTGCTAGTGCCGAATCCCATTCTGTTGCCACATCTTCATAGATAAATTCCCCTTCCCATGCCAAATCAGGATAGAAAAGAAACACGCCAACCCGATCGCTTTTCAGAAGCTGGCGGACTTCAGTAACTGTAATTTTGAAGATGGTTTCTATATCTAGAGACTCGCGGATGCGGGCAATAACTCCAGATAAGGCTTTTTGTTGCTCATTCTGATGTAAGGAGGATGTCACATCTGAATGAGATTCTTGCTGTTGTGAATTTGCTTCTATGGGTTGAGTTGTAGAGGAGTTTTCCATTCCCAGTGGGACTTTAAATATTAGAAGTCTTCTATCTCATGATTCCCGTTGCGATCGCAAAGGTAACAGTTCTTTTCAGGGAATGCCATAAAAAATAGTTTAGGGACACGATATTATCGTGTCCCTACAAAAACATTTCTCAACCACGAGAAAATTATCGCCGCTTAGGAGTGGCGCTGCGGCTGGTACGTTTGTCATCATCTCGGCGACGGCGATCGCGCCAATCTGCCACGGTTAAATAACCAATACCACCAGTGACTACTACGAGTAGCACTACGGCTACTATTGTCAAAATACTCAAAAATGGACTTTCCACGATGCCTCTACAGTCCGTTACGTCCCCAAACTACCATTGCAATTGACCAAGTAAACACAACTAACAGTGATACCCAACCTAGTGTCAAAATCTCCATAGTCCCGCTTTTCAAATAATTACAAAAGGTTTCTAATATTTATCATACAGGGATTGGGCAGGCTGAGATTTGTTTATAAATGAGATTATAAGTTGGACGTGTGATGTCTACGATGGTCACTGACCTTGCCATCGCTACGCGAACGTGGAAGCAAGCTACGCGCAGCGTCTCCTAAAGATAGTGGGGGCTATTAGATGTTGCAAATGATACACCATTTTTATTGGTACGCTGCTACTTCAGGCATTAATAAAGACAAATGTAAAAAATTAGCGATCGCGCTTTCCCACTTGATAGTTTGGGAATACTAGGGTTGTGCGTATATATTTCAAATCTAGCCACCCCTAGTATCATGCCGACGTTTTTCAACTATCCCTTCCACTCTAATGGTTTTGTTGCCCACGGACATTGTTATCTCTGGAAAACTGGATTAGTTTGGCTCCACATTATATCTGATGCCACGATCGCTCTAGCCTATTATTCCATTCCCTTCCTACTGATTTACTTTATTTCCAAACGCAAAGACGTTCCTTTCAATGGAGTCTTTATGTTATTTGGTGCTTTTATCATTGCCTGCGGTACTGGACACTTGATGGATATTTGGACGCTTTGGCATCCAGACTATTGGATTGCAGGTGGTTTAAAAGCTTTAACTGCCATTATTTCAATATATACGGCATTTGCATTATTTCATCTCATGCCTCAGGCTCTAACACTACCTAGCCCAGCGCAGTTAGAAGTTATCAATCGAGTACTTTCAACTGAAATTGTAGAACGCAAGCACATCGAAAAAGAACTACGCGTTGCACAAGAAGTCACTCAAAACTCTAGCCAAGCCAAGAGTGAATTTCTCGCTAATATGAGTCATGAGCTACGCACACCTCTTAACGGTATTCTGGGCTATACACAAATTCTCCAACGCACAGAATCTTTAAGTGAGAAAGGACGCAAAGGAGTTGGCATTATTTATCAATGTGGTTCTCATCTTTTAACCCTAATTAATGATGTCCTGGATCTCTCTAAAATAGAAGCCCGAAAACTAGAATTGTATCCTGTAGATTTCTACCTACCTGCCTTTATAGATAGCGTGACTGAAATTTGCCGCATCCGGGCAGAACAAAAGGTTATCGCATTTCATGTCGAACTCGATCCTGATTTGCCAATAGGCATTCATGCTGATGAAAAACGCTTGCGGCAAGTACTGATTAACTTGCTTAGTAATGCAATAAAATTTACTAATCAAGGTAGTGTCACCTTCAAAGTTCAGGTCATTGATCAAGAGTCAAACGCCAATGGAAAAACTGATTATAAAATTCGCTTTCAGGTAATAGATACCGGCACGGGTATAATCCCTGAACAAGCCGAAAAAATCTTTCAGCCTTTTGAGCAAGTGGGAAATCAGAAACGACAATCTGAAGGTACAGGCTTGGGATTAGCAATTAGCCAACAAATTGTTTTGTTGATGGGTAGTCAAATTCAGGTGCAAAGTATCTTAGGTAAAGGTAGCACTTTTTGGTTTGAGGCAAAATTGCCAGAATCTAAAGACTGGGCAAAAGTTTCTAGAGTGATTGAGCAGGGAAGCATTATTGGTTATCAAGGAGAAAGGCGCACCATTTTGATTGCAGATGACAAATGGGAAAACCGATCAGTAATTGTAAATTTACTAGAGCCTGTTGGGTTTACTGTTGTAGAAGCTAGCCAGGGTGAGGAAGCATGGGAACAGGCTCTAGTCTACAAACCAGATATAATTATCACTGATCTAGTGATGCCTGTATTGAATGGATTTGAGTTGATTGAACGTTTGCGCCAGTCTGGGCCATTTAAAGAGATTGCTGTCATCGCTTCGTCAGCCAGTGTATTTGCTATCGACCAGCACAAGAGTATTGATATCGGTGCAGATGCATTTCTACCAAAGCCTATAGAAGCTGAAACGCTGCTGGAAATACTACGACAATTTTTGCAACTGGAATGGATTTTTGACGTTAAGGTAGACGCAATCAAAAAAACCTATACAGGTGGTTTAAATCAATCAGATGAGATGATTTATCCTGCTAAAAAGGTTTTACAAGAGTTGCTCGATCTGACACAAGACGGCGATATTCAAAAAGTTTTAGAACTTGCTGAAAAACTTTCTGCATCTGATAATCATTTAAGCATTTTTACCCAGCATATTATCCAACTTGCTAGTAATTTCCAACTCAAACGTCTGGAAACTTTTCTTGTAAGTATTCAAGAGTCATAATTCAGAAGTCAGAATAAATAAGACAATCTGCAAAAATATTTCAATACTTGATAGTTTAGCAGAAAGCGCATTAGTTTTTTTTATTAGTATATAAATTTCCCAATCAATAGGTTCATTAAGTTAATAAGTTATTAACTTACTATGCTGATTCTATTCTGTTAGCAGTAGCGGGGCGTTTAACCTATTATGACTTCTGGCTCCTAAATTCTTTTATTCAAGAATACATCAATTAATTTGAGTTAAATTTCAATTTAAAATTCATCATGGGTAAAACTGCAAATAACGGATTTATTTTGATTGTGGATGATAATCCGACAAATTTATCTGTCCTGTGTGAAGCACTCAATAGTGAGGGTTTTCGTTTCCGTGTTGCAGTCGATGGAGAAACTGCGATCGCTCAAGCCGAACGCAATCAACCAGAGTTGATTTTGCTGGATGTACAAATGCCCGGTATTGATGGTTTTGAAACTTGTCGCCGCCTTAAAGCCAATCCTGTTACCCAAAATATTCCAATTATTTTCACCACTGCCTTAGCGGATACGGAAAGCAAAACTAAGGGATTTTCCCTTGGTGCAGTAGATTATATCCCTAAACCGTTTGCACATGAGGAAGTCATTGCTAGAGTGCGCGTACATTTACAACTCAAACAATTGACTGAATCTTTGGAACAACAAGTTAGCGATCGCACCAAGGCTTTGCAACAAGCTCAAGTCCAACTAGTGCAGCAAGAGAAACTATCAACACTCGGAGAGTTAATCGCTGGTATTGGCCATGAAATCAATAACCCCATTAACTTTATTTCCAGCAATATTCCACCCTTGCAAGAATACATTTCAGGAGTAACGAAGTTGCTTTTACTATATGAACAAGAGTATCCAAACCCAACAGCCAAAATTACCACTGCTATTAAGGATTTGGATATTAATTTCATTCTTGAAGACATGGTAAAAATTTTGAACTCTCTCGAAGTAGGAAGCGAACGAATTCAGAACCTTTCTAATTCACTCCGCAACTTTTCTCGCTCGGATAGTGATACTAAAATATCTGCTGATTTGCACCAAGGTCTAGATAGTACATTAATAATTTTGCAACACCGCCTCAAAGCTAATGGCGAGCGTCCCGGCATCAAGGTTATTAAAAATTATGGAGTATTACCAGAAGTAAACTGCTATATTGGGCAGATGAATCAAGTATTTATGAACATTTTGGCAAATGCAATTGATGCCCTTGATGAAGCTATAATTCTAGGTAAAATAATCAATCTAATTCCTCAGATTAAAATTGTAACAGAAATAGATTCTGAACAATTAGTTATAATTCGGATTGCTGACAATGGGATTGGTATTCCTGAACAGTTTAAAAAGCGCTTATTTGAGCCGTTGTTTACCACAAAAACCGTTGGTAAAGGTACTGGACTTGGCTTGTCGATCGCATATCAAATAGTTGTAGAGAAACACAAAGGTGTATTAGAAGTGAATTCTCAACCAGGTATGGGAAGCGAGTTTATTATCAAAATTCCCGCATAAGGCAGCATTTAATTAATTACAACGCTGCTTTAGCATTTATCATACTGAAGAGTAAGGAAAATCCCAATACCTAATTCCTAATTTCTATATAGAGTGAACTCAATTTTAGATGCTCAACTGATGGCAGAACGCCTAGAATCCCTGAAAGCTGGAATAATTGGGGGTTTATCTGTGTGTTTTGCTTTTGCTCTTTCTAGTTTGTTGAATACTTTCGTACTGGCAAAGTATTTTCAGACACTCGCATGTCTGCAAAATGATCTTGACTGGCACTTGTGGCTAAGTGGTGCAGTTGCAACTTTTACTGGCTTATTATTTGGTGTTACCTACCGTTATATCATCCGCTCAGATAAAAATCCCCAACTCAAAGCTGGTGGTGTACTGGCTTTTGGCTTAGTGCGGGGATTAACTCAGATAGAACTTGGCTGGAATTCTAATAGCACAATTTGGCCTTTTTTGGTGTTGGCGGGAGAAAGTGTGTTGTGGTTTGCGTTGCCTGCGATCGCTGTTAATGTCGCTATTCAACTTCGTTGGATTAAACCTTTTTCATCAATCTAAACTCCCTATGTCCCTAAATAAAAATATAAATTATTACTAATATGGATATTAAAATATCTCACTATTATCTGATAGTCGATCTAGAGGCTACATGCTCTGACAGTGGGAGTATTCCCCGCCATGAAATGGAAATTATCGAAATTGGCGCAGTGATGCTCAATCGAACAACTTGGGAAATTGATTCCGAGTTTCAGCAATTCATTCAACCTGTGAGACATCCGCAACTAACAGGTTTTTGCACCGAATTGACTAGTATTCGTCAGCAAGATGTTGACAAAGCACCAAAATTTATAGAGGCAATTTCTCGCTTCAAAGAATGGATTTATTCATTTCCCAATCATATTTTTTGTTCTTGGGGCAATTACGATAAAAAGCAATTTATTCAAGATTGCATGTTTCATAATTTCCCTTATCCTTTTAGTTCTGAACACATCAATATCAAAGAGGAATTTTCAGAATATCTTGGTGTGTCTAAAAAATTTGGCATGGCACAGGCTCTCAATGAGTTGGGGATACAATTAAAAGGTACACACCATCGTGGCATTGATGATGCTCGCAATATTGCAGCTATCTACAGACAGATTAAAACTAAGATGAATAATGGGTAAGTAGTAACTTACTATCTTCAACTGTTGCGGTGCATTGCGAAGATATAGGGCTTTCGGTATTTATCTCACTTGGTTAGTAATTCAACTTAATCAGGGTACAGTTAGATAAACGTGACGGAAAAAGACAGGCGATCGCCGCTATCCAAACCAAGGCGTTACCAGCTAAAGAACTTATTTAATATGTAGCTTCTGTTACTCATACGGTATCAGATTAATAACTATTATATCTATACAAAAGGATTTTTGGAGGAAGAATGTTTCTTATTTGGTGAGTATTCAGAGCAATTCTTTGCTTCTTCAGTGAGAACAATAGAAGGATTTACCGCACATTTTAGATAATGATTATTAGAATAAAAACTACAGTTTTTACAGGGAAGTTTGTGTAAAGTTTTGGCAGGAAACACAATTTTATAATCTAAAAGTGTCCGGATTTTTCGCAATATTAGAAAAAAAACCATCCAACTAATTACAAAGCCAACAGGAGATAAAGATATCGCTATATCAGTAATAGTTAATTCATGCGTTTGTGCTTTATCTTTTGTTGCTTCACTCACGATTACTTGATGTAACTTACTATTGGTTGCTACATTTGTCGGCAACATTTGAGAATGATACATATTATTTACCTTTACTATATGTCTTTGGTTTCTTGATTTTTACTAGCCATCACTAGTACAGCACGGCATAAATAAACCACCCATTCCAAATCAACGAAACTATTACCCTGTATTCATGTTGACTTTTGACTTTTGACTTCCGCCCTGCGGTACTAGCTAGTTATTTGAAAATATATCCTGACTATTATTGTGTCATCAAAATTAAATTGATGACACTGTTTTTTAGGAATATATAGTCATTTTTTACAAGATTCCGCATAATTTTATAAACAAAACTTGATTTTCCTAAATCATGGCAAAGTTATAAATCTTCCATATTGATAGAAATATCAAAAAACTTTGGAAGATAACGATATTTAGGGTTTAAGTTTATTGATCTGTTTTTTAATAAACAAATCACTACACATTTTTTAGTAGATCAAGTTCTAATGTTTATAAGGGTTTAATTATAGGTTTAGCAAAATAAAACTTTAGCCATATCTGCCAAGAGTTTTGCTTATATTTTTCAGTTATATACCCAAGGGGAGAAATTAGATTATGAGCTTTATAACTAGATGTTTTTATGTTAAAATATACGCAAAAATACTTTAAAAGTTTATAAATATTAAAATCATCCGATTTTGTAAGTTAGATTTATTACAAAAGTATTGAGTGTAATGGTTTTTGCATTGGTAGCTTCTCTAGTAGAGGGTTTTCGCTGAAGATGAAGCTTTTGGAGTGCGTGTAAATAGTCCCATGCATTGGCAGTGATTAATTCTATTTTCTTGAGTATTTTTGCTCAAATTACTTGACAACTAATGTTAGGGGTATTTCATTGTTTGTCATCTAGCTGTTATCTAACCCGCCTCAGAACGAATTCACCAATCTAATAGTGAAAGTTATCTAAAGACGACTCTACCAGACGCTCCGCGAAAGGGTCTACGTTTTTCAATCTAACCTACATTAGAGTTATTTTTTAGGCAAAACCTACGCAGTATTGCCAGTTACGTAAGTCCTGAAAACTTTTACAAGCGATCGCCAGGTAAATAGACTTGTACTGTAGGGCACAGTATTACTCATACGTGTTAACAAAAGCCTAGAAATAGCTTACTATTGGCTCCTTCACCCGCATGGAACTTTAGTTTTGTGCAAGACATGACTTTTACCTTAATTTGACACCAATGAGCATTACTGTACCCTTACAGAAATTAAAGCTGCTGTAAGAATTATGAATTACGGATTTTTAAAGAGCGGTGTTTGTAACCGACTATGCATAGTAGAACAATTAGCAATAAAAGCGCTTTGATCATTGATGGCTCCACTACCTTCTTCACTTCGGTAGGGGTTTTAGGAGTAACATTACACGGAACCTCAATGATCTGTGTGTGATCAGAACCATTACCACTGGGAGTCAGATCGCATTCGCCTGTGCTGGTGAGAGACAAAGGTGTATTTTTTGAAGAAATAGATGAAACAGATGCTTGAGCTGAGGAACTATCGCCATTCAGTAGTAGAAGCAGAATTAAAGCAAGACCCCCAATTCCAAATATTGGCCAGAGTGGAAAGGAATCAGGACTGTCTTGTACCAAAACATCTCCCACAGAGGCAGGGGAAGTATCGAGGCCCATTACTTCTCCATCCAACGCTAGTGGATTATCACTCAGCAATATATCTCCTGGGATATCTTCTCCCAAGAGCTGACTAAATTCCTGTGGAATCGCGTTAATGGGACGTCCGAGTTCCCCACCATTTTCAGAGTATGGAAAGGATAGTACTTCAAAAATCCTCTGTTGGAGTTGGTTTGAATTTCCAGAATTCAACGCATTCAAGCCTGTAGAGATTTTATTGAAATAGAAATTCGTCATCTCTGGCGACAGACCTAAAGACTGAATCTGCTCCTTAATGTTAGGGATTTTTGAGGCTTCCTCAAAGAGTAGTCGTCCGTATGACAACTTCAAGTCTATTAATCCATTACGGAGGCTAACTGAGTTATTGGTTCCTGAATATGGTGACCAGTAAAACTGCTTGGTTACAAGTCCGAGTCCTTCTACTGGATTCCGACCAACAGGTTGTCCAAGAAGGTATTGAGAACCATCCATGATTGTGGGGGATTGGTTTCTCCAAAATGAGGCGTAAGGCACTTCAGAGAGATTGGGATTGTTACCGTAAAAGCTAGCAAAATTCTGGAAGTTTTCTTCTCCACCAGCTGCTCGTATCAAAAGGTTTTGATAGTTAGTTCCGTCGTTTAAATCCAATAATCGCTGGATTACCGATCCAGTTTTATTGCAAGTCAGACCAAATCCCACATCACATCCAGGAATGACTCGCATCTGGCTCAGATTCTGGTTATTGATTTGGTACTGGAGATACTCATACTCCAGTCCTTGTTGGATACCATAGCGTCCAATATTGAGCTGTGCAAAAGCAGATTGAAACGTAGTGAGTACTACTGCAACAGATGAGAATACGATAGTTGCAAACCGAACCCCTTTCTCTACGTTCGCGGAGCGTGTCCTAGACAGACGCTGCGCGTAGCTTGCTTCCACGAAGGGGTACGGCATTGCAATTCTTTGAACAATTGATTTAGGCAAGATGCACCTCCACTAAATGACAGCAATTTCATTGGTTGTTCACGTCCCTCTTCCAGTCCGTGGGGTTGAAATTAATAGCTCTATAAATCCAATCGGTCGCAGCAATACCGCAGACTCACCGAGTCTGCAAACAGTATTCCTATCCTTGGTAGTTACGATTAGGGATTGGGAGAAAATTTCTTTACGAGTTGAGTGAGGTTTGAATCCCCATCTATACCTATTTCACTCCCCATTCCCTAATTCATTTAACTCTTAGGTAAAGAAATGTTGATCGTGATTCCGGTACCTTTAAGATTTCCTGATGAGAGTGTGTGATATAAGACTAATCCCCGGTTAGGTTGGTCGAAAAGAAACCCACGACGTGTGGGTTTGATCTTGCCTTCTTTTACTAAGGAGACAAAGGCTTCTAAATACCTGCGTATACCTTGACGGTTCTCTAGACTAGTATTCATGTGACGCTTAATCAGCATCATAAAGAAATCTAAACTACGATTTTCCTGTCCCTGAATCAGACTGCCCTCATCTAGGAAAGAACTTGCTATGAGCCTGCCATCAACTTGTTTAACTTTAAATAGGGTAAAGTAACGCCCTTCTTTTTTAGGATCGTTCGCATAACAGACCCAAGAACCCTCTTGATTTTGTATAAAACCTTGTTCTGCAAGGTAAGAAAGCAAAGAATTACTTGCCTTTGTCTGTACTGGAGGTAATAAATTATCAATGGGATCTAAAGAGCAAATCCTCTGCGTTGTTTTCCGTAGAGAAGCAGCAAGAGTCTCCTGGTTATAGACTTGTGGGGTCTTGTCATTAGCCATTGCCATAGTAGACATTGTAGCGATCGCAGATATTTGGAGAGCGATCGCTCCAACCAAACGAACAATAATATTCATGTTTTTCCTGTTACTTTTGCTGACGTTGTTAAGAATCGAGCCATTACTAAATCAAGATTGATCTAGCAGTCCTAAATCATTTTTTAGATTTAAGTGTTTGTCTCATTGGGTCGAAGTAGCTTAAGTTTTCGACAATGAAATAGGCATTTTATATAGGTAACTACTCACAAAGAGAAATCAATATCTAAATGAAACACACAATATTAATGTCTTATTGACAAGACAAATTTGGCTTTTCGATATTTTTACTTATACGAAAAACAACTGACTTAGTGTCAAAACTTTTATATTTACTCTTGTCTAGTTTTTTGCCATTTTAAGAGGGTTTTACACCTTCTTAGCTAGCTTTAATGATTTATCAAAGAGGACTTTGTGAGCTATTTAGTACCTTATAAAGCGAAATTTTAAAAGCTCTGTGCTTGGCAAAATGGCACTTTTGTGGATTTCCTTGGTGGGTTGAATAATTTTTCTTTTTTGGAGGTAGCGCACCTAACTAACTGTTTCAGCATGTTTTAAACTTGATGTATAAAATAATATCTCCTGACAGTAAAATAATATTACCATGAGCTTGAGACATGCAACACTATTGTGGACAGTTGTCAAAGTTGTACACAGTGAATTGTAACTACCTCTTGATTAAATTTCATAGCAAATAGCTGAGAATCAAAATCAATTTACTTATATATTACTAGTATTTTAAAATATAGTACTTTTGTTCTAAGTCTAGAAAATTATGTTTTAAATAAAACTTTAAATTGCTAAGTACAAACTTTACTATTTAGTAAACTGTTATTGCTATAAACCTTGTAAGCCAATACGCTGGCCTTTATGAAAAATTGTAGCCTCCGAACTGCTGGGTTTTATTATTTGACCCAACCTACGCAACTTAAGATTTCTGGCGCTAATACCAATTCACAATGGGCTAACGCCCCGCTCCGCTGTTTTCATGCCCGCAGGGCTGTACGCAATTAAAAAACTTAGATGCAGCAAGGCTTTCAGTATTTACATCTGTATCAAACTTTTCGTGAAATAGTATAACCCAAGTGTACTACCTTATAAGCGTCTAAGGCTCAAATTTCTAAATCTAAACATTAAGTAGACCTATATATATTTGTCACAAAGAAAGAGTATGTCCTTAAATTTACCCTGTAGATAGAGGAATGTCCTGAGCAAAGTTGATATATTTAGATATTTAAGTGGTAACCAGCTTAACTACAATTAAGATATAGGAATCCGGTTTGATTTCTGAAAATATACGTAGGATGTGTTAGCGACAGCATAACGTATCAAAACTGTGATAGTAGCGCGTTACGAACTCCGTTCTAACACACTCTACAATACCTAATTTTGTTCAAAAATAAAATAGTAATCCTATTATATTAACTTGGTATTTTTACAAGCCTTAGCAGTATGAATGTGGGATTTTTTAACAGGATTCCTTTGATGCCTTTAGTATTATTATGGCTGGCTTACACTTTGCTGGGATGGTATCTTGCTGCTCATCATATTATTTGGTTAGTAGGAGCTTTTGTAGCTGTTATAGTTATAGCTGTAGTGCGGAAAAGTATTTTTTGGTTAGAGCGTTTAGTTGAATTTGGGTCTAAAACTTTAGCTGTTATATTATTTTTAAGTATATCAATTGCTTTTGTCGCAACTTGGTCGCTATTATTAAGGCTTTTTATCATACCCCTAGCAACTACGCTTTTAGCTGATTTGGAAATGCGCTTTTCTGGCTTCGACAAGCTAGATTCATTTTGGGTTTTAACAGTCATAGCAATATTAGGTTTGGTGATTGGCGAATTGATAGATATTTTACTTTTTCCCAGTAGCAGATACTAAAGGAATAAAGGTGAAAAATGATTTTTGTTATTTATTAAGTAAGAGTGCATAGATGTGTGCCCTTCTTTAATCTGAAGTTTTAAGCGATCGCACTTTTAACTGCTTTGAATATCATCGGTTTGCAGCTAAGTAAATAGACACAAAACTTGCTCAATGCTGCAAAATTTCTGGATTTGTTGCTGGTAGTAATTCTCGGACTTACCGCCATTGGTAGTTCTGTCGTCCTTGTAGAATCTGCATTATCACGAACGTGGAGACTGGTGATGATGTTTGTGCTAACCTACGATCGCCTGAACACTAGTTTTTTTTATGCACGCTCACCCGCAAAGCCTTTAAAACAATGGTGGATTATATCGCCCCGATATTTTGGTTCTGTGTTTACACCTTAGCTCCTTGGCAAGAAGAGAAGCTGCGGATGAAATGTACTCTAATGCAATCAAGAATCTTTACATTTTCAAATTACTTCTATTGGGGGATGACAAAAGCAAGTTTAAAGCTTGAGAGCATAATCTAAAATCCAAAATTTTTTGACTGGTAGAAATTCAAGTAAGGGCAGGAAATATGATAGGGTTAAAAGGAAAGAATGCTTTAATTACAGGTGCAACTTCAGGTATTGGTCAGGCGATCGCTATCAGACTCGCCGAAGAAGGGTGCAATATCGCCATCAATTACCGTAAAGACCCCGAAGCTGCGGCAGACACGGAAGAGATGGCATTGCAAAAAGCCTGCGGAAATATCGAAAATTGTGGTGTGAAGTCGCTACTGGTTCAGGGAGATGTCTCCCAAGAATCAGACATTGTTGAGATGGTCAACACCGTAGTCAAAGAATTTGGCAGTTTAGATATTCTAGTTAACAATGCTGGCATTCAAACAGAAAGTCCATCCCATGAAGTTACCACAGCAGACTTTGACCGGGTAATTGCAGTCAATCTCCGGGGTGCTTATCTTTGCGCCCGTGAAACTATTAAACACCTCCTGTCTGTTAATCGTCCGGGGGTGATTATTAATATTTCCAGCGTTCACGAAATTATTCCGCGACCGATGTATATCAGTTATTCCATTAGCAAAGGTGGTATGGAAAACCTAACCAAAACTTTAGCATTGGAATATGCCAAGCAAGGTATTCGTGTCAACGCCATTGCCCCCGGAGCAACAGTCACGCCAATAAATCAAGCCTGGATAGATGACCCCGAAAAAAAGGCGATTGTGGAAAGTCACATCCCAATGGGGCGTGCTGGCTCCTCAGAGGAGATGGCAGCCGCAGTAGCTTTTTTAGCTTCGGATGAAGCCACCTACATCACCGGACAAACCCTATTTATAGATGGTGGATTGACTCTGTATGCTGACTTTCGAGAAAGCTGGTCAGCTTGAAAAAGAGGCAAGGGAGCAGGGAGCAGGGAGCAAGGGGAATAGAACAGAAAGGTCGATTCCGCTCCTTCCCCCTGCCTGTTCGTTGAGGTAGGCTTGCGTACTTTCCACAATTGAGCCGATACATACCATTAGTGGAACTAGACGCCCATGACTAGCGCGATCGATAAGAACAGTCTGCTCGAAGCAGAAGCCTGGGAATTGTTGGAAGAGTCGATAATTTATTACCAGGGAAAACCCATTGGTACTGTAGCCGCCCAGGATGCGAAGTCAGATGCTCTTAATTATGACCAGTGCTTCCTCCGCGATTTTGTCCCTTCTGCCTTGGTGTTTCTCATGCACGGCAAAGCAGAGATTGTGCGTAACTTCTTAGTAGAAACACTGAAATTACAAAGTCATGAAAAGCAGATAGACTGCTTTGAACCAGGAGCGGGATTAATGCCTGCAAGTTTCAAAGTACATTCTAATGGGAATGAGGAATTTTTGGTTGCTGATTTTGGTGAACTGGCGATCGCTCGCGTTCCCCCAATTGATTCTTGTATGTGGTGGATTCTCTTGCTACGCGCCTATGAAAAAGCTACAGGCGATTTGACTCTAGCGCGTCAGCCAGATTTTCAAGCAGGAATCAAGTTAATTTTGGATCTTTGCTTGGTACATCGCTTTTCCATGTACCCAACAATGTTAGTTCCCGATGGCGCGTTTATGATTGACCGTCGCATGGGAGTCTACGAACATCCTCTAGAAATTCAGGTGTTATTCTATGCGTCTCTCAGGGCTGCTACTGAATTGCTTTTACCAGATGGGGATGGCGATAGCTACCTTGGCAAAATCAATAGACGATTGGGATCTTTGAAATATCATATCCGCAACTATTACTGGCTAGACCTGAAGCGATTGGGGGAAATTTATCGTTACAAAGATAACGAATTTGGTAAAGAAATTGTTAATAAATTCAACATCAACTCAGAATCAATCCCCAATTGGTTAACCGAGTGGTTGCCCGAAACTGGAGGATATTTAGCGGGAAATTTGGGGCCGGGACGGATAGATTTTCGCTTTTTTGCTCTGGGAAATCTGATGGCAATCTTAACTTCCTTAGCCAGTGAAAAAGAATCTCAAAGCATTATGAATTTATTTGCCCAACGTTGGCAAGACTTGATCGGCTATATGCCTGTTAAAATCTGCTTTCCAGCAATGGAAGGTTTAGAGTGGAGAATTGTTACAGGATGTGATTCTAAAAACAGGGCTTGGTCTTATCACAACGGCGGTAACTGGCCCGTTTTGCTGTGGTTATTTACCGCAGCAGCACTGAAAGCAGGTCGAACAGAACTTGCCCAAGCAGCGATCGCCATTGCCGAAAGGCGTTTATTTAAGGATAAATTCCCAGAATACTACGATGGCAACAATGGCCGTTTGATTGGCAAAGAAGCTAGAATTTTTCAAACTTGGAGCATTGCCGGATTGCTAACAGCCAAAAAGTTCGTAGAAAATCCAGAGTACTTGGAATTAATCAATTTTGCCGAGGGTCTCGAAGTCCCAGGCTGTAGCCTGTAGGTACCGAATGGCTCCCAGGGCTTCTACCCAGAACATAACTTAGCCGTTGTACTTATACAGGATGCCTCTGCTAACTAATACAACGGGCGCAGAAATAACTATACTATTTCAAATAGCAGAAGAAGCTTGGAATAAAATTATGCGTGACTTTTAACACTTCGATTCCTCTCGACTGCGCTCAAAGCAAGTCCTCAATGTTAACTTTTGACTTTTGCCTTGCAGTACTAGCACTGTAACTCCTGGAGACGCTATACGTATCAAAATCCTCAAAAGATTACCTAAAAGTGAACTTTAAATTTTCAAATACCGGATAACTGATACACTGTATAGTAAGAGGTATCTGAAGTGTCATACTTAATAATATCACCAGATAGTCTTTGCATAACTAACACGTTTTAACGTGGATAACCCATGAAAACTACTTCAGATTTAATTTCAGAATTTGAACAACTATTCAGACAAAAACTACAACTAAATAATTGTAAACTTAGAAAGAAAAGACAAGAGAATAATTATGAAATTATTACTCCAGCTAAAGACATTTTTTTAATGTATTGGTCTGAATTCCCAGATGTTAACTTAATATATCAACCTGTAGGGGTACGCACTCAGCAGACTAGTGTTTATGAACGAGCTATCCGCTCCCACATTAATTCTAGTCTGAGTAGTATTCAAGAGAATCCTAGCTCTGAATCATCATTATTGGTGAACTAACTAATACTCAGATAACACATAGAATATTTACTAAGCTCTCGCCAGTTTTTATCATATAACTGACGAGAGTTGATAACTGAAAATCTATTGATCGAGAGATAAAAATGCAATCCGAAAAAAATCAAGATCAACTAGATTACAAAACTTTGTTAACCAATGCAAAGCAAGCCTTAAAAGTTGAATACCAAAAATCAGCTGCTTTAGCGTCCCAACTGCAAGCCATAGAAACTCAGCTAGAGCAAGTTCAGTCCGAAAACAAAACTCTAAGGGAGAGTGCTTATGAAGATGTAATTAAGCACTTTGAGGCGCGGACTCAAGCAGCAGAAGCACTTGCACTCAAAACAGAAGTACGCCAGAGATTCCTTGAAGCCAATGGTTGCAACGATGATCAGAGCTTTGAGACTCTATGGGATAGCATTAAAAATAAGATTCAGATCCAAGATGGTGAAGTAAGAATCGTTGCTCAAAATGGCACTCCTAAATTCACCTTAACAGGCAGCATGATGACTTTGAGGGATTTTATTCAATCCCTCAAACAAGACCCAATCTCTAGAAAGTTTTTCTACAACTAAAGAACCAAATTAATGAAATTTTCTCGCTATAAGCTGACTAAAGATTGTTTAAGAAAGCTATTCATCTTGGTTTCCTGGCGGTCTTTCGCTCTCGCTTTGTTGGGCGTCCCACTCTAAAATAATGCGTTCCAACATCTCAGATTGCGTACAGTTATTAACATCGGCGTACATTTTAATCAACTGCCTTACTTTAGGACTAATGTGGCGGATCTCTAGTTGCTTATTTTGTAGCATGTCGATTAACTTTTAGTGTCTATTACATATATTGAACTATTAAACTATTTTTGTTGCGATAAATTTTGTTAATGGCGATGTCTTATACCAATTCTGTATGAAGATGCGCTCAACCATATTTAAGTACAAGGAAGAAAAACGAACCACAAAGGACGCATAGACACGAAGTGGCTTCCCGCAGGGTAGGACACAAAGAAAGAAAGAATTTAAGAGGGTTTGGCGCAGCCTCACAAAGAAATGGTATTACGACAAGCCGTTACCCGTCTACGCTCGCTATCACCTGTTATGTAACTGTTTAGCCTTAAAATCGCTTAGGGACTTCCAAAGAATAAATTATCCAATCTTAATGGGGTGGCTAATACCAATTCACAATGGGCAACTCTTGGAGACGCTAAAAGCGAACGCCCCGCTACGCTAACGCAAGTCGCAATGACCCTCGTTCCTCGCTAACGCTGCGCTAACGCAATTCTCAATTAAAAAACTTAGATACAGCAATGCTTTCAGGGTTTACATCTGCATCAAATTTTTCGTTAAATGGTATAATATGAGCGCCTAGTTTATATGGGGTGCGAGACGGCCACTCCACAATAAATAATTGAATATTGTTTTATTTAAAAGTCCCTTAACCAGGTGGGATTGCTTCTTCAAAAGGACGGATAATAGCAGGGGCTGGTGTAACTTCTGGTTTAAAAATTCCCTGCAAGGCTTGTTCTAAGGTTTGTGCCATGACAATGCGGTTTTCGTAAGCCACGACAACCCGCACTAAAGTTGGCAAGCTATTCTGTGTGGCTTCTAGATAGATTGGCTCGACATACAGCAGTGATTGCTCAATGGGAATGACTAATAAATTGCCCTGAATAGCTCTCGACCCCTGGCGATTCCACAAAGAAATTTGCTGAGAAATTACTGGGTCTTGATTAATCCGCGCCTCGATTTGCTCCGTCCCGTAGATCAATCTTTCTTTGGGAAAAGTATATAAAAATAGCTTACCGTAATTTTCGCCATCCGATCGCGCCGCTAACCAAGCGATTAAATTAGTCCGTTGTTTGGGAGTATAGAGCAGAAATAGGATAAATTCTTCTCTACGAGAGGCTTTGCCAACAAAAGGCACGGTGGGAAGACTAGTAATCAAATAGTACGGCTCTACTGGACGGGGTTCACTGCCATAAATTTCGTTGGGGATTTGCCACTGGTCTTCCCGATTGTAAAATACCTGAGGATCGGTCATGTGGTAGGTCATCAACCGCTCAGATTGAATTTTGAAGAAGTCCACCGGATACCGCGTATGACTGCGGAGATTTACTGGCATTGTACTGAGCAGTTTAAACATGTTGGGAAATATCGCTGACCAAGTGGCAATGATCGGATCGCTGGGATCGGCAATATAAAAGTTAACAGTACCGTGATAGGCATCAATCACTACCTTGATTGAGTTGCGAATGTAGTTGATACCATCGCTACCAGTGTCTGAGTAAGGATAGCGATCGCTTGTCGTGTAGGCATCAACAATCCAATAAAGATAGCTGGGATTACTTGGGAAATCTTGATTAGCAGCAGCAGCTACTAAATAGGGGTCGCTGTCAAATTTGAGGAAGGGTGCGATCGCTTGAATTCTTTGCTTCACATTTCGTCGCAGTAGCACCTTTGTCTCAGGCAAAAAATCTCGCGTCAGCAGCATCTGCCAATCTTTCAAATACATAGCAAATAACCAGCGTCGCCATGCTGAAGCGATTTCAACGCCGCCTAGACCATCGTAAGAATTGTAAACATTATCGCTACCACTAGGATAGTCTAGCTCTCTAACTTTTGTGCCAGTCATTACGTAGGTATTAGTTATTTCACCATAATAAATCCGGGGTTGCCCAATAGGAATACTGTCACGAATGGTTGCATTATAAGTTGTGAGGGCGCTACTATTACCGCTAATATCTTTGACAAAATATTCTGGTAGCCCACCCGGCCCAACTGTATTAACTGGGCTAACAGTAAAGCCGAAACCGTGAGTATAAATTAGATGACGGTTAACCCATGTTTGAGCTTCCTGTGGTACAGCATTGTAGTCTAATTCTCGTGCGGCAATCAGTACCTGCCGCCGTTCTGCTGCCTCAACTGGTTCCTGCTTAGATTCTGGTGGCTTTTGGGGAGCAGATGGTTGGCGTGAAGTTACGTCTGTTTTGAGAGTGTAGCGGTCAATATCGGCATCGGGAAACCGATAGTAAGGTCGAATTTGTTGCAGTTGACGGTTGGTTTCTAATAGTGGTCGCTCATCCCACAAGCGAATATTCCGAATTGTCAAGTCATTCTTTTGAATATCAGCTTGAGTTAATGTTCCTTGCGGGTTAAAGGTTCTAGAATCTATCGCTTCTAGATCGAATGCTTGGCGAGTCAAGGCAATAGTACGCTGAATGTAGGGTTGCTCTCGTTGTAACTCATTAGGTTGGACAATTAAATATTGCACCACCCCAGGTAGAACAATGTCAGCAGCTGCAACTAATACTAAATAAAGCCCTAACCCGTAAAACACCAAAGGACGATACTGAGATTTAGGTTTCCAGAAAAGCGTTCGCCAAAGTAGGTAAAAGGCGATCGCTACTGCCAGGATGCACAAGACAGTGTAAGCTGGCAACTGGGCTGTTACATCAGTATAGCTGGCACCATAACTTACTCCACGGGTAGAATAGACGAGTTCATAGCGACTTTGCCAGTAACTCAGCGCCACTACCAGCATCAATAAGCCACCCATACCGAATAAATGACGCTGTTGCTGGGGTGAAAAACCAGGAAAAATTCCCTGACTCAAACTATCAGCCGATAGGAGATAAGTGAGAGTAACGGCGACGAATCCATATAAACATAATCCCATCAGCCAGAGTTCTAACAGTTCCCAAACGGGTAAAGAAAATACGTAAAAGCTGATATCTCGACCAAATAAAGGCTCAGTGCTGTTAAAAAGGGTGGGGTGGAAATATTGCAGCACCTTTGGCCAGTGTTGGAATATGATGAAGGCAAAAATGGGACTAAAGAAAACTGCGATCACAGTTAGTAAAAATTGGGGATAAATTAAGATTGCGATCGCTACTCCCACAATTAAACCGAGATAGGAGACTTGAGAGAAAATCTGCCTCAAGAGTTGCCAGATTGTCTCTGGTCGGAATAAGGCGGGAATTGGTAAAATACGTTGGTTAACTGGAGAATGCCAGTAAGAAACAGCAATTTGACCATAGTGAGCCAGCATTAACCCGATCAAGAAACTCAGTATTAGAGTTAAGGGTAATAACCCGCGCAATCTCATTTTTTTTAAGCGTTGCGGCGTAAGTGTCTGGGTTTCGTTGCGTCTTAGATAATGAGGATTGAGAAAATTTGTTAATCCACTAGTGAGTTCTGCTTCCTCACGCCTAACTTCCTCAATTTTCAGAGACTGAGAATATTTTAGCCGTTGTGCTAGAGCCAGATTTAACAATAGATAGGTAGCAGTTACCCCAGCCACGACTACCCACAAAACACCACGAGTCACCACCCTCAACAGAAATACTTGAAGGTAGCCGACTTCCTGAAACCAAAAAATCTCTGCTCCCACGCGAGAACCCAGATCCACGAGTAGCCACAGCCCTAAAAATACAATTAATAGTCTAAAGCCCCATTTCCAATACATTGATATGTAATTTAATAAGAACGCCAATTCTCTATTTGCAAGCTAGGTACTCTTTAAAATTATCGAACATTAGATGTTACAACAATATGATTGTGAGTTAGTGCTGTTGCTGCGATCAGAACATCATAAGAACCGATAGGAGTACCTGCTGTTTTCAAAATACTTCTAATTTTGGCAGCTTGTTCTGCTTCTTCCATACCAAAAGGTAAAATTGTCATTGAACCTAATAATGCTTCAATCAATGATTGAATTTTTAAGGCACGTTGAGGATTAATTGCTAATCCATACTTAACCTCCATTACTGTTAAGGAGGAAATAAAAATATCAGTGGTAATAGTAGACTTTAATAGCTTGAGAGTATTTTCTTCTCCCTTGACACAATCACTAATTACGCACGTATCGAGTAAGTAACCCATCATTACAACTCGATTTCATTAGGTGGTAGCAGTTCGTCTCGGTAAGATTTAAAAATAATACTTTCTACTACACCTTGATGTTGCATAATCGTTTCTGGCCAAGTCGTGGCTTTTGTTTCTAAGAAAGTAACAAAGACTCTGCTTTCAGTAATACCTTGTGGTGTTTCAGCTAGTTCAATTTTGCCATTTTTATAAATTCCTTCAATGGTTCGTAGCATTGTTGTTTACCTCCTATTTAATTTTTAAATGTAGTTCCAGTTTAGAACATCCGAGTTCTCAGGGTAAGCTTAGATAGTTGTGAGCATGAAGTTCCAAGCTCTGAGGATAGAAGTTGAAGTTCAAAGCCTCAACAACACCACATAGAAGCACAGATACTGCCATGCCCCTACCGATGTACCTCACAAAAAAGAGAACCGCTATATTGTCATTTGAATCAGGAAATCCCTAAAAATACCTTTAAAGCTTGAGCAATATTGCTCAAGCATGATTTTATTAGCTATGGCTATGTGTTTCACTAATTAGAGTAAAGGTTTGCCATCACAGGTAATCTATTACGCCAAGCATACGGAGGTTTAATGTCGATATCTAAAGCTCTCAACAGGAACGTTACTTCTCAAAACACCGTTGAAAAACGCTTGCAGATGCAGTGTTTGATAGGAGCAACTCAAATACTTGCACCTAGTACTGGGAGTGATGTAGTGAAGGGATTAACTCAAACATCTAAATCTCTACCCCCCTCTTACTTTTATGATGACCGTGGTTCTGAGCTATTTGAGTTAATCTGTGATTTACCAGAATATTATCTCACACGCACAGAAACAACGATTTTACAACAGTATGCTAGCGAAATTGCCAAGATAACTGGCGCTTGTGAATTAGTAGAACTTGGCAGTGGCAATTCTACCAAAACCCGCATTTTACTAGATGCCTACCAGCAGCTAGACTATCCCCTACACTACTTACCAATTGATGTGTGTGCAGGGATATTGGAAAGTAGCGCCAAGCAGTTATTAAGAGATTATCCCTTACTGCAAATTTATGCTTTAGCGGCAACTTATGAATTAGCCCTTGCAAAACTCCTACCGACGCAATTACCCAGCAGGATGATTTGTTTTATTGGTAGCAGTTTAGGTAATCTTACACCTAATGAATGCGATGTATTCTTTTCTCAAATTACAGAAGCGCTACAAGTAGGTGAATATTTCTTGTTGGGGATAGATTTACGAAAGCCGAAACAGATTTTGGAACCAGCTTATAACGATAGCCAAGGAGTGACGGCAGCATTTAACCTCAATATACTGGAGCATTTAAATCAACAGTTTGAAGGCAATTTTGACACCACTCAGTTTGAACACTGGGCATTTTACAATGAAAATGAGCATCAAATAGAAATGCATTTACGCAGCCTGCGATCGCAAAATGTAGAATTACGCGCTCTTAACCTCAAGGTTAATTTTGCACTAGGTGAGACTATCCTCACCGAAATTTCCCGCAAATTTGACCTCAATATTATCAAGCAGCAACTCACTGCACAGGGTTTATTACCTCTCCAAGTGTGGACAGATCCAAATCAATGGTTTGGTTTATTACTCTGTCAACTGCAAGCATAAAGCAAATCAGAGTATGCCTCACATAGATAATAGCAGTTCTCAGTGAGTCCAATATAGACCAATACATTTTCAATTAAGCTCCAAATCCTATGTAGAGACGTTGCAATGCAACGTCTCTACATAGCTAAAATCAATACCAAAAATCTTTAACTCAAGCGTATTGCAATGTATATCTAACAAAAACACCCCCAACCCTTATAGGGTTGGGGAATGAAGTGAGGTCTAAGTATGTTGCATACAAGTGAGAATTGCTATAAATGATATTACACAAATGAGAGAGAAAAACTAAATCTCTCACTATAATAGTGTTTTCACTATTTAAACTTGTATATAATATACATACAATTGTATACTTTTACCACCACAAACTAGTCAACTAAATATTTAGCCTCTAATTATTGCTGCATCGAAGCTGTAGGAAAAATTCTGCTGAATATAGGAACCCGTAGCTTCGGCTTAGTTGAAGTTATATTAGCATTATCAGCTATATTGACATTAGCATCAGAAGATTTATTGGCTGCCTCAGAGAGAATAGGTGGTTTGCTATTAGTAGAATTGGCAAAATCACTTAGTTGAATAGCCGAAGGTGAATTTGAAGATATAGAAGTAATATTATCAGTATTTTGGGTGTTGGATTTTACCGGAGTTTCAGCTTGAGATGGAGTAATGATGAAAGTCGAGCTTGTTCCTATTACCACTATCAGCAGATTAAAAAGATATTGTCGCATGGGGATTTTTCAAAAAGTTTCAAAAAGTTGTATTTGTTCTAAGTTGGAAATAAGACCCTGATTTTTCTAGATAAATCGCAGCTTAGTACATTGATTCATTCACAAAAACTTAACCCCTTCTGTTACCTTTCATATAAGGTAGGGGAAAGCTAAATTCTGCTCTTTTTTTAAGAGAAGGGTATTCTAGAATTATGGAATTGATCTTACAGAAAGTCTGCAAATAGATACCCTGAAATAACTGACGTTTATTCATCAATTAAGTCAGCCCTAACTATTAATAATTTAATCGGATTTTTTTATTATTAAAATAGAAATTTTACTGAATTTTTTGAAAAACGCGATTTTCAGTCAATTAGCTCATAAATCGTATATTTAATGAACTACAACCAACAATATATAAAGTTTTAATAAAACCTGACTTTTATAAAAGTACGTATATGCGTTCCGGGGTGGATACTAATCTGTCTATAGCAATCAAATTTGATTCTTAAAAAAACCTAAGTATATATATGTAGGGTGAATTATGGATATTTAAGTAAAACGGCTTAAATAATTAAAGGTTTGTAGTAAAAACTTTAGTCCCAAAAGAAGGACTGAAGTCCTTACTACGAACTCGATGACAATGATTTTATATTACTTAATATAATCTTATTTATTCGCACCGACTTACTTAGCCCTAAATTAGCAAAAATTTTAAAAGGTGTGTTATACCATTTCAGTTATTTAAACCACGACTGAGACGGGGAGTAGTCAGTTGGGAACCGTGTAGTTTAATTATTTGATAAGCGCTGTAAACTGAAATAAATAAAAAAGTGACGAGATGAGATTTTATGATATTTACACCTCACCCATCACCCTGAATAACTTGCACGTTGATAAGCTGTTACGCATTTTTTAATTACACCAGCTTATTACTTGATTTCTCCTCTAACTAAAGAAGCGGATAGTCGTTAAGTTGTTATGTGATTTACTATACAAAAACTTTTAACTTATTAACATCTATTTAGTTTTACTTTTGCTTATTCCAGATAGTTCCTTCATAGATTTGTGAAAATCTAAAAGCTCAGATTTCTGACTTTTGTAAGGAGTCGGAAGGTTTTTGAGCAAAAAATGTATTTATAATCACAAACAGACTTAACTTAAACTATATATCTTTGGTAGTAGTAGCTTGATACTTGTGATGGAAGTTGCGGAAAAGATTATTAGTTATTCTATTTAATCATAGAAATAATTATTATTAGCAATTAATTATCCATTAAAAAAATGAAAAAGTGGGTTAAACAAAAATAAAAACTAAAAGTTGAGAGCCAGGATTTTCTAATTGCAATGTTTTATCTAATTTATCAGTTAGTGATAATTGTGAATGGGTTATAAGTTTAATTACAAATCTGCATAATCTGGGGTCAGCAGATTTTGCATTCGTATTTAGCAAAGTTTACCAAATCTCCCACTCAAGGTAGAAATAATACTTAGCAAAGTACTGTAAGCTTTTTGTAAAAAAGCATGTGAGTGCAAAAGTTATTAATGGACACTCTCTAATTCCCTAGATTCAATTTGCTTTGTTCATCTAGGTTAAATGCAATACATGTCAATTTACAAGATTCTACCACATGTAGTGCCAAAAAGATAAATTGTTGAAAACCTAGAATAGAAATACTCTTAGAGATTCTATTGAATAATAATTGCAGTTCAGAACTAATTAAATTTATAATATGAAGTACTGTAATTTTTCCAACAATTTACCTAGTAGATTTTTTGCTTAAACTCTGCAAGTAAGTAGCGAGAATTTAAGGTGAACATAGAAAAATTTATCCAGCGCTCAGAAACATTGAACAATCGTTTAGCAGATTTATACCAAACTGCTAGTGTATTACCTTGGATTTCACCGGATCTGCTGCCGCAAGCTTTTAAAGAACTCTATAACAGCTCAAAGGTAGTACAGTTAGCCGCAGAGGAACTCCATCAACAAAATGAGGAACTAATACAATCACGGAATTGTTTAGAAACAGAACGCCAACACTATCAAGAATTATTCGAGTTTGCGCCTGACGCCTATTTAGTGACTAATACAGAAGGAATCATTCAAGAAGCTAATTTCACCGCAGCTAAATTGCTCAATGTTTCAAAGCAATTTTTAGTGGGCAAACCAATGATTAGCTTTGTCCCTCTAGAAGAACGTCAGCACCTTCGTAACGAACTTATTGAACTAGCTAAATCAGACAGAGTTAAAGAGCTATTGATACGCTTGCAACAACGTCATGGTGAGTTATTTGATGCAGCTTTGACAGTGGCAGTTGCCCGGAATCCACAGAGTAAGGCAACTTCTTTACGCTGGATGTTACGTAATATTTCTGAACGGAAAGGGGTAGAATCAGCAGTGATCAAAGACGATAGCAACCTCTTGTACGATCGTCCTGTACAGAAATATTCTAAAGGAGAAACTATTCCCCTTAACCCATTAGTAATTTTGTATGTTTGTCAGGGTTTGGTCAAACTTAGTACTTACTGTGAAACGGGTGAAGAAGTTTTAACAGGATTAGCAACAGCAGAAATGGTTTTTGGCTCTAGTTTAACATCTTTAAACATTTACCAAGCAACAGCCCTCTCTGATGTTGAGTTGGTGTCAATTTATGCAGCAGAGATAGCAGCCTCCCCCAACCTGAGCCATATCCTTTTACCAAAAATTAATCAGCGCTTACGCCAAACAGAATCTTTTTTAGTCATTTGTGGAAGACGACGGGTACAAGAGCGCTTACACCATCTATTACAACTTTTGAAGCGGGAAGTTGGTGAAACTGTGCCGGAGGGAACTCGCCTAAGTGTTCGCTTTACTCACGAAGATATTGCTAGCGCCTGCTGCACTACTAGAGTAACAATTACACGATTGATTGGCAAATTACAAGAAGAAGGTGTAATCAGTTTTGACTTAAAAAAACACATGATATTAAGAGGATTTGATTAATTACTTTCTTGTAAATTGATGACTTGAAATTTTGAATTTTGAGCGTACTCTTACAAAGAAGCAACGTGACATCTCTGTTAAGCAAAAATAAGTTACCAGCCAATTAGGAAAATTATTATATCTGCAAAAATATGGCTGATGTATCTAGGCCAGATTAAACAATAAGTTAAGTAGCACCATGACCAAATCGCTCTAAGAACACGAACTCCACCTCCAACCCCCTCCCCGCTCTTCGAGAGGGGGCTATGATCTACCTTGTATGATTAGGAAACGCTATATCATGATTTTTTGTGTCAATTTACTTATACATAATTAAAATGCACAGCGTCTTGCAACGTTGTGAAGGATCTGGGATTTGAGGCGGACACAGCAAAGTAAGCGTAATGCTATACCGACTGGGAATTCAAAATGTACCCAAAATAATGTATATCTAATTTGACATGTATTGCTAAAATCGCCTACGCAGCATGTCAAAGTAGCTATGTACACACTTGGCAACATAACTCAATCATTGGGCTACATCTTAGCATTGGACTTAGGTACGACAGGCAACCGCGCCTTTGTGTTTAACGCAGACGGTAAGATTGTTGGACAGGCATATAAAGAACTAAGTCAGTATTATCCTCAGCCCGGATGGTTAGAACATGACCCTCAACAAATCTGGCTGGATACGTGTTGGGTGATGCAAACCGCAATTGGCAATGCCCAGATTGCTCCATCTGCGATCGCAGCCTTGGGGCTAACTGTACAGCGTGAAACCTGTTTGATTTGGGACAAAACTACTGGTAAACCACTCCATAGAGCGATCGTCTGGCAAGATCGCCGCACTGCCCCCCTTTGCCACCAATTACAACAGCAAGGCTACGCTCAAGAAATTTACGATCACACCGGATTAATCATTGATGCCTACTTTTCTGCGACTAAGTTCAGGTGGCTATTAGACAAGTTTACAGATATTGACCTGAACAATGTCTTAGCAGGAACTATTGATACCTGGGTGCTGTGGAACCTCACAGGTGGCAAAGTTCATGCTACTGACCACAGCAACGCCAGTCGGACAATGTTGATGAATCTCAAAACCTTTGAGTGGGATGAAAACTTACTTGAACTATTTCAGATTCCGGCGCATATTTTGCCCCAGATTCAGCCGAGTTTAGGAGTATTTGGAGTCACTGATGCTACTTTGTTGGGTGCTGAGATTCCCATTACTGCGATTTTGGGGGATCAACAAGCGGCTCTATTTGGTCATGGCTGCGATCGCCCCGGTTTGATGAAATGTACTTATGGGACTGGTAGCTTTTTAGTTGCTCATACAGGCGATCAAATTGTGCGCTCGCACCACAAACTTATCTCTACGGTGGCATGGACACAAGTAAATCCGAAGGGAACTTTAGATGTTGGCTATGCCTTAGAAGGTAGTATGTTCACTAGTGGAGCTTGTATCCAATGGTTACGCGATTGCCTGAAGCTGATTAAAACTGCTGCTGAAAGTGAAGCGATGGCAAATCAGGTAACAGATAATGGCGGAGTCTACTTTGTGCCTGCATTTAGTGGGCTAGGCGCACCTTATTGGGATATGAGTGCTAGGGGAGCCTTTTTCGGCATTACCGCCAGTGTACAACCAGAGCATCTAGTTCGCGCCGTGTTGGAAGCGATCGCTTATCAAGTTTTGGAAGTAGTAGAGGCGATTAATGCTTCTAGCAATACTCCAGTTGGGCGATTAACCGTAGATGGTGGTGCTTGCGAGAATAATTTTCTAATGCAGTTTCAAGCTGATGTATTAGGTATTCCAGTTGAACGTCCGGTAATGCGCGATACGACTGTTCAAGGTGCAGCATTTGCAGCAGGTTTAGCTTTAGGATTTTGGGAGAGCTATGAAGCACTGGTGGAACAACGGCAAATTGAACGTGTGTTTGAGCCGGGGAGCGATGCCCCATTGTCCAACTTTGCTACTTGGCAAAAGGCAGTGAAACGCACTCTTGCTTGGGAGGAGTAGCCCTTATTATAAACACAACAAGTAAATGCGATCGCTCAACAAGCAAATGTGAGCGATCAACCTGACTTTTTACGGGATGTGGAAAAGGGGATAGACTTTTACAAAAGGTCTATTGTGTTTGAAGCTATGGTGTAAATTGAAACACGGTTCCTTTTCCCGAAACACCACCAGTAGAGGTAGTACCGTAAAATGCACCATTAGCAAGTTGAATTAGGGTAGACTCTGGCGTTGCCCCATTCGTGCCATTAAAACTAAATAACAAAGTGACGGTTCCTCCAGATGTCAACCGATAGATGCCTCCTTTATTATTTGCACCACCTGTAGAAGTCGTACCGTAGAAGTTACCGTCGCTTCCTTTTGTGAGTGCAGCTGTGGGGTTGGCCCCATTGGTGCCATTAAAACTGGCAATTACAACTGGTGTACCGCCACCGAGGGGAACCTTGAATATAGCTCCTTTATTACTGGCTCCACCCAGAGAAGTCGTGCCATAGATAAATTTATCAGATTCAATTAATCCAGACTGAGGACTTTGCCCATTAGCACCACTAAAGCTATATGAAGTTATCACTCCTGCGGGAGTTAACTTGAATGCCACACCCTTATTACTTGCTCCACCTGCTGAGGCGGTGCCATAGTAGTTTTTGTCACTAGCTAATTGCAACCTTGCTAATGGAGTTGCTCCATTAGTACCGTTGAAGTTAACTACGACAGTGGGGACACCACCAGTCGGCGCAATCTTGAATACAGTTCCTTTATTATTGACCCCACCGGCAGAAGTTATCCCCACCAAATTGCCATCGCTATCTGAAATCAATCGACCTGCTGGGTTGACTCCATTAGTGCCATTGAAATTTAAAAGAGTTGTCAAGGTTGTAAAAGTTGTTTTTCCCAACTTAAACAACGTACCGAGGTTATTTGTACCACCTGTAGAGGTTGCACCATATAGATTGTCATCACTTGCCTGGAATAATCTAGCAATTGGATTAGTTCCATTGGTTCCAGTGAAGTTAACTAGTGTAGTCAGAGTACTAAAATTAGAACCAGTTAATTTGAATGCTGTTCCTTTATCTTGCGAACCACCTGCGGAAGTGGTTCCATAAAGATTGCCATCCTTCCCTGCAAACACACCTGCTTTTGGGTTGGCTCCATTAGTACCGTTGAAATTTACAACGGTCGTTAATGTTTGTGCAGAGGCTTGTTGCAAGGGCAATACTAATGGAGACGCCAATACAGCCAGAGAAGTTAAAATTAATGCGCTATTTTTGCTTTGACGTTGTTTGTACAGTTTCATCTTGTTCACTTACACTCCTACAAAAATTTGCTCAGACGCTAACCCGCAATAAATCTCCAGCCTAATGTTCAAAAACTGCTTTACCGAACATAATTTCAGTGTGGGCATAATCATTTATTCCTTTTAATCAGGCTGGAGATTTATTTTTATAGATATACCTCAGACTAGGTATAACAATTCTTGTATGGATGCAATCTTCTATGGGGTGCAAGACTTTGCACTCCTTAAGAGATATCTATTCCATACAATTGAAAAAGCTTGGATGGCTTGAATTAACAAATTTTGTAGTACTTTATTTCATAAATTAGTTGTGAAATCAAGTACTATAAATTCGTTATTCATGACTAGCTTTTAGTGAGAAATCATCAGGAATTTGGGTATAGTCTTGACCAGGAAGAATTTTGAAATCCTCTAGCTGGCTATACCACAATAGCTGTATTCACACTTAAACTAATTGCTGAAAATGAGATAATTAATGATGTCGTTAAGTAACATAACATACTCATTATTTTTTAGATGTCGTGAGCAACACAAAAAATTTAAATTTAACTTTTACCTCTGCTATAGGAATTCTATTTGGTTTTTGAAAAAACTAAGGCAGAATGCCAGGATAAACACATGTAGTTTGTGTAACCTTGCTGTATACATAAGGATATTGATGAAAAAATAACTCAATTATTAAACCTCAAACCCTTGCTATTAAAGTAATTTGCACTCTTGCTACGCCCCGCTACGCTCGCAAGGCGTCTCGTAGATCAAAGAGCAATTACATTTTATAACGGAGATTTTAATTAGGCATCAAGATGTGCAGTTAGGTAATACCAATTCTGTATGAAGATGCGCCTATAGTCTAAAAAATAAAGAACGAACCTCCAAGAGTGCCAAGTACGCAAATAAATAAGGAATTAATAGATTTAGGGCAGCTTCACAAAAAAATGGTATTATCTAAAAAGTTACCTTTAAAAAGTAACTTAAAAAATTACTTAATTAAACTATGAGTATAACAGTATGGATAACTGTAAATTAACAGAAAGTTATAAAATTGCAATTGGATGTATAACTGCAATGATTATACTCCCTTTTGTATGGCATAACTATCAACAGTATAAAGAAGAGCAAGAATTTAAAGCACGGACTATTAAAAACTGTGAAACTCTTAAAGCAGTGAGAAATGAAGCTATAAGAAGAATGAAGGCTGGAGAACCTGTATCTATTAAGGAAGCTTCAAGAGCTTACCAAATAAAAATAAGTATTCCAGATGATTGCAGAAATCTTTTAAATTAAATTACTCTTCACTTTTGAACCAAATACTTCTTTTTACATTTTAAAGCTTGCTAAAGAAGTAACATAGAATATGATTCCTTCTAATCAAATATGATTAGAGGGAATGCTTTACTCAAGTTACGGGATAAGCACGTCTAAATTACTTTTGGCAAAAACCTTGATTAAGAATGTATTAACGAAATCAGATTTATCGCTTGATTTAGTTTTTAGGGGTTAAGCCTATGTCTTTGATGCTCACTAACTAAGCTTGTTGAGTGCGGGCTACGCCTACGCTTGAAATCTTTGCAATGAATAAGTATTAATGAATGCGATTATTTTGAGATTTATTAATATAGAGATTTTATACTTGACAAAGTGCGCTTAACCTGCTGTAAAAACGCTTTTTTCTTACTACTCTAATTCACATAAGCAGTAAAACACAATCTCTAATCATTTCATATTAATTTGACGCACTTATGACAAAGTTATAACAAAAATATGACGAAAGTTTTTATTAAACAGCCTGTTAAAATCAGGAAATGAAAGAAACTTATTTAGACGAATATCAGTCATAAAATTTTGGCAATCAAAACTTATAAATCAGGAGATTTGTTATATGAATCGGGTTTTTTCTAAGAGTTTACTGGGACTAGCAGGTGTATCATTCTTACTTTGTTCGTCTCAATTAGCAATGGCGCTTGTACCCAATAATGTTGCCATTATTGTTAATAGTGGCTCTACAAATACGATTGGGTATCGCATTTACGTATCACCATCTGGACAAATTAAATATGTTGATGGCAAAGGGTCTAATCAAGGTAAATTGCCCGAAAAATTAACGAAAAAGTTTTTCAATGACTTGAAAGTTGCTGAACCTTTATCTAATTTACCAAAACGAGGTTGCGTCAAATCTGTTTCTTTTGGTACAACTACTACCATTAGATTAGCTGGTGAAGAGTCGCCAGACATTAGCTGTCCTGGCAATGCAAAAGCTCAAATATTGGATAATGACGTTATTGCAATTGCCAATGCTTTAAATGTAGTTAATATTCCTAAGAGCCAAGGAAAACCACTTCCACCCCAGAACTTTTAGTTGATTCACCGATTTTATTATTTTTAGCTGGGGTTAGAGAGCTTGTACAAGATAAAACTGCTCTGGTGTAAATCCAGAGCAGCGTTAATCTATACTTCATTTTTGGATGCAATTTAAGATGCGTTTGCTTTGGCAGTTCCCCGCAGTACTATAGTCTGGTATGACTGTAATTGTCCTAACAAGGGAGTGCGAATAAATCCTGATGTTTTTTGAGTAGTTAAAATGGCTTCGGTTTGGACAGGGGTTTCTCCATTTCTGATAAATAGGTTAATAATTGGCAAAAGTAAGCTCAGTTTGACTATATTTCCTCCAAAGTCAGGGTTTGGTGGCTTGCTAATAATTACTGTCACTAATGTACCGATATCAGTAGCTAATGTCTGAATTTCGTTACCACTAAAATGAGTAGAAATGTTTTTAGTTTTGTAATCAAGCTGTGGAATTCCCTTAAGAATTGAATACTGAATTGTTGTATCTTCGCCCTCAAGTTTAAACTCATTTGGCCGTTGCACAACAATTGCTTGTGCTGGCTTTGTGGATTTGGTCATAAAAAAAGAAACTAGTGATGTGGCAGTTAAACCAGTCACAAAGGTAAAAGCAGTTTTGAGAATTTGACGACGGGAAGAACTACCAACAATGTCTTTTAAGTTAGGCTTCATAATTAATAAATTCCAGAAGCTAATAAATCTGATCTTTTCAAATATATAATGCTTCCGCAGATTACGTACTAGTACTTAAAGCCAATTATCCTATATTTCATGGATAGGTTAAAACTCGGTTTAATGAAGCGATCGCTACCATTTGAAACGTGCTTACCCTAAACGTGCTACCCTTTTTAGACAGGGGAATTAAACGCCTTAAACTTGTCAAAGGATTCTTATACTTTAGATAGATGTGTTTGCCCTGGCTTTCTCCCTAAATCAACTCCTGACTGAGCAAAAAGCAAGTAATTTGACCAGCATGAATTGATTTACTGCATAATACTACTCACAAATCAGGATGCTGGACGCATGATTACTAAACCTAAGATTTTTATTGATGGGGAATCGGGAACCACAGGCTTACATATTTACTCACGCCTCAATCAACGCGATGATATCGAGTTAGTTAGCATTGAGGCATCTAAACGCAGGGATGCAACTGAGCGAGCTAAATTAATTAACGCCGTCGATGTTGTGATTCTCTGCCTACCTGATGATGCAGCCCGCGAAGCTGTTAGCTTAGTAAGTAGTACTAAGGTTAAGATCCTTGATGCTAGTAGTGCCCATCGCACAGCTAAGAATTGGGTATATGGTTTTCCTGAACTCAATCCAGGACAGCGAGAGAAAATCGCCAGCGCTCAGTTTGTCAGCAATCCAGGCTGTTATCCCACAGGATTTTTAGCCTGTATCCGTCCGTTGATTGCTAAAGGAATTTTAAAGAGTAATTTTCCCATCACCGTTAATGCAGTGTCAGGTTACTCTGGTGGCGGAAAGAATCTGATCAAACAATACCATACCTTCCACGAACAGGAGGCTGGAGGAGAGTCGCTCTATCCTTATGGTATCTACGGTTTGCAGTTTGGACATAAACATGTCAAGGAAATGCATCATTACTCAGAGTTAGCATCGCCACCGCTATTCGTACCAGCAGTAGGAGATTTTGAGCAAGGGATGCTGGTTCAGATACCTTTGCCATTGGGAACTTTGGACAATCCACCATCAGGTGAGGTTATTCATCAAACAATTGTTAACTACTACCAAAGTGAAAAATTTGTCCAGGTTGCTCCATACCAAGATTCTACACTGCTGCGAGACGGAATATTTTTGGATGCGATCGCAATGAATGGCACTAATATTGTTCAAGTATTTGTATTCGCCAATGACACTACCAAAGAAGCATTGCTAGTTGCTCGTCTCGACAATTTGGGCAAAGGCGCATCGGGAGCCGCAATCCAAAACTTAAACATTATGCTAGGCTTTCCAGAAGAGTTAGGATTGCTATGAAATAGGTTAGGTAATAGTGTAAATTGCTCATTTTAAAAAGCAAAAAGGCAAATTGAGAAAGCAATCTGTCTTTTTGCTTAATAATTACTATATTATTAACTTAAGAGTTTTGTAACTTTCAGTACTTTTTTATTTGTTCTTTTTTAATTCCTCAATTAATTGAATTACACGAGATTCAAAGCCTCTATTTCGCTCTTGCACTGATTCAATCAAAGGTCGATTAAAAATATTAATTACAACCTTGCCTAGTTGAATACCTAAAGGTTTTAAATGTCCACCCTTTACAGATTGTATAAATTCTTTGGGTGGTTTTTTCAGAATATTAGTAAACCACTCACAGGTTACTTTAGCAATATTATCAGATTGAAAACAAACTAAACCCATTATATTAAATAAACCACTATCCTTAATTAAGTTATGGGTCTCTTCAACAGTTGGTTTCACACCCCAACCCAGATTATCGATGAGGTTCGCTAAAAACTGAGGACGAATTGCGCTCCCTGTGTCAGCAATAGCAGGTGCTAATAAAACAGAAGTCTGCCCTTTAATAAAGACACTGTTAATTTTAATTTCCCGATTTACATAACTGTAAATTAGTTTCCGATCTTCTACTATTTTTTGTTTAAGTTCCTCAAACAAAATGTTAATATCTGCAATAACACTTTCTATCTGTGACTCATTCGAAGTATAAGATAGCAGATTCCGAATAAACTTTTCTCTATCTTGAGGCTCTGTAGGTAAAGCAGTAAATCCTTCTAACAGGGAGATATATTTACAGCCAAGGCTATGTCCAATCCAAGAAAAGTTTTTATCATCTAAATAGGCTTCATAATCATATCCCTCAACGCTTGCCATTCTCACAAGCTCTGGCAGAATTTCATACTGCTCTCTCATGAGGAAACCAGCTTCCACATAATGATTGAAAGTGAAATTAAACGGCAAAAGAATAATTGTATATCCCTGCTCATATAAGCATTGAAGCAGATAGCGATAAAAAATCATGGGGCCAAATGTACCAAAGAAAGCCCCTGCAATAAATTGAATTACTCCTTTAGGTTGTGGATGCAGAGCAACCCAACTGTGAGAAACGGGTTTAAATCTTAGTTTTAAATTTGTATTTACCATGATTTAACAATGAGTGCATCTCATTTTGGTAGGTGTATACTTAATCTCCAAACTAAAGTTGCTGATTTTCGGATATTTCCTTGTTTTCATAAAAACCACTAATTGCCCACTTTGTCAATGTGCAAATCTTAGTACTGTGAGTTTGATCGGCTGCGGTTTTAGCAGTATTTTGAAGATATCCGCAGAAGTCCAGTGGATTTTTTTTGCATTAGTTTAGGTAAATACTTTTTTGTAACATCAACTTTATCAGTAAATCAAGACCAGTTGGGCATTGCAGACAGCGATTTGTGGGTAATAAAGCTTGTACAATTGTCAAGGCGGTTTCCTGCCACAATACTTCTCAGGCGTAAAATTTATCGACAGCAAAATTTTTCTACTTTGTATTTTTCCATCCTGCACTTGTGGCAAAAATGCCCCAAATTAGGCGCTTCTATCTTGCAATAGATAACTTTTACCCTTATGACTGGAGAGCAAAATCTTGGGAATAGAACTACGCAGTTTCGTATTTCTCGACAGCCTGCAACCTCAACATGCAGCATATATGGGAACAGTAGCTCAAGGCTTCTTACCATTACCAGGGGATACATCACTGTGGATTGAAATCTCTCCTGGTATCGAAATTAATAAAATTACAGATATAGCTCTGAAATCTGCCTCTGTCCGTCCGGGAGTACAGGTAGTTGAACGACTGTACGGATTGTTGGAAGTTCATTCTAGCTCCCAAGGCGAAACGCGAGCTGCTGGTCAAGCAATTTTGGCGGCACTGGGAGTCCGAAGAGAGGAATGTCTCAAACCGCGTGTTATTTCTAGCCAGATTATCCGCAACATCGATGCTTATCAAACACAACTCATTAATCGCACGCGAAGGGGCCAGCTATTACTGGCAGGGCAAACGCTGTATGTATTAGAAGTAGAACCTGCTGCTTATGCTGCCCTGGCTGCCAATGAAGCGGAGAAAGCAGCGAGGATTAACATTCTTGAAGTTCAAGCTGTAGGTAGCTTTGGACGGCTTTACTTAGGTGGACAAGAACAGGATATTCTAGCAGGTGCGGCGGGAGCGTTAACGGCTATTGAAAGTGTAGCTGGTCGGGCAAATCCTCTAGGTGGTCGTCAGGAGTAAAGGAGAGAAAATGGCAAATCGAGAGCATCTAGCTTTACTCAAAGCAGGTGCAGTTACATGGATTGAATGGAGAGAAAAAAATCCTCAGATTGAACCAGACCTCAGCGCCGCAAACCTGCAAGGGGATAACTTTAGAGGCGCAAATCTCCAGGGGGTAAATTTGAGCAAGGTGGATTTGGGTAATGCTCTACTTGTGCGAGCAAACCTCAGTGGTGCTGATTTGAGTAGTGCCAACCTCCACAAAGCCTTGCTTATTGAAGCTAACTTAAGTAATGCTAACTTCAGTGTTGCTAACTTGAGTGGTGCTGTACTTAAACAGGCAGATTTGAGTCATGCTAATTTCATTGGAGCAGACTTGAGTGAGGCGAATCTTAGAGAGGCTGCGATCGCTCATGCTAATCTAATTGGAACCGACTTAAGAGGCGCTAACTTGAGAGATGCTGATTTAGGCGCAGCGAAGTTAATGCGGACTAATCTCTCTTTTGCCAACCTCATTGAAGCTAACTTGATTGCGGCTGATCTGTGCGAGGCGAGTTTGTATGAGGCGGAAGTGTTAGGGGCTTATCTTTATAAAACTGAACTGTACAAAGCTAATCTAAACAAGGCTCACCTCAGTGGTGCTTACCTGTTGCAAGCTAACTTAAGTGAAGCTAACTTAAGTGAAGCTGACTTGAGTTGGACTAACCTCAGAGGCGCGAATTTAGCAGGCGCGAATCTCAGAGGTGCTAACCTTAGAGGAGCCGACATTAGGGGAGCTAACCTCAACGGTGCAAATCTTCACGAGGCAATTATGCCTGATGCTTCAAGGCACGATTAATTAGGGACTTCAGGAGGCAGGGAGCAGGTAGCAAGGAGAGAAAAGTCGTAGTGAGTCCAAAAATTGGATAATTTATACCAATTTGAAAAAAGAATGCGACAAATAGACCATTTGTAAAGACGGGATTCATCGCGTCTTTACTTTACCCAAAGATGTGTTGCAATCATCAATTGAATTGGTATTATTTTTTGGAGTTGCCTTAACAAAAAAAAGTAATTTTGAAGTCCTCAAGAGCGTGGGGATTCAGATCCGGTGAATTCTAATAACTTACGCCTTTATTCTGTTTCAATAAATCTACGATCGCCTTCACCAATTCTTCTGGATCTATAGGCTTGGAAATATGCTGTTGAAATCCAGCAGCGATCGCTTGCTGATGGTCTATCTCACTAGCGTAGGCAGTTAAAGCGATCGCTGGAATTGTCCCGCCTTGCTCTGGTTGCAAACTCCTTATTTGTCGCATCAACATGTAACCATCCATTTCTGGCATTCCGATATCGCTTATGAGCAAATTTGGCTGGGATTGACTCAGTGCAGTTAAAGCTTCAATGGCTGAGGCTACAGCAGTCACAGTTGCACCATATTGCTCCAGCATGAAAGGCAAAAACTCTCGCATATCTGCGTCATCATCTACCACGAGAATCTTTAAACCAGACAAGGGTAAAGACTGATCTTTCACAAGAGAGGAGTTATCTTTTGCATCCTTGATTCCTTTACTTTCATCCTGTAAGCATGGAATTTTGACAGTGAAAGTTGCTCCTTGTTCTTCGCCTAAGCTTTGGGCTTGAACAGTTCCCCCGTGAAGTTCTACAAGATGGCGGACGATCGCTAATCCTAAACCTAAACCGCCAAATTTTCTAGTTGTGGCACTATCTGCTTGACGGAAATAATCAAAGACATAAGGTAAGAACTCAGGCGCAATTCCCTTCCCTGTGTCAGTGACGCAGATTTGTACCTGTGAGCCAATTTGCTCTAATTTAATTTTTACTTGTCCCCCAGTAGGAGTAAACTTAATGGCATTAGAAAGGATATTCCAAAAAACTTGTTGCAATCGATTGGCATCGCCTAAAACTGGCCCTAGATTAGACTCAATAATTGTCTGAATCTCGATGGACTTGGCCTGTGCTGATAAACGTACTGTCTCGATCGCAGCTTCAATAACTGATACCAAATTAATACGGTAGAAGTTGAGGTTAAGTTTACCCTGAAGGATGCGGGAGACATCAAGCAAATCTTCAATCAATTGGGTTTGTAACTTGGTGTTGCGCTCAATGGTTTCGAGGGCGCGATCGCTTGTTGCTTGATCAAGTTTGCGGGTTCGCATCAGTTTTGTCCAACCCAGAATTGGGTTAAGCGGGGTTCTCAATTCATGGGACAGCACAGCGAGAAATTCATCTTTGATGCGGTTTGCTGATTCAGCAGCGCTTCGTGCGGTTAGTTCGGCTTCGTAAAGATGGGCACGAGCGATCGCTTGGGCGCATTGTTGAGCAATGGCCAAGAGAAATGCTTGATCTTCTCCACTCAGTTGTTGGGGCTGGGCAAATCCTAAAGTTATACCGCCAATTGCCCAACCTTCTACCATCAATGGAATAGAAATCCAGGCTTCAAAGTCATATTTGGAGTAAGCTTCAGTTAAATGAGGGTAACGAGCGATCCGATTTTTTGTTGATTCAGCCCAAATAGGTTCCCCAGTCCGCACAGCTTCTGCTAAGGGAAAGGGTAAATCAATGGAAAAATGCCGCCAAGTGTTTACCAAATCCTGGTTATAGCCAACCGCACGTACAATTTCTAATTCAGTTTTACTTTCATTCACCAAGGCGACAAGAGCAGAACTGGCTCCCAAGGCAGCCATACTCTGGTCTACAATGACTTCAGATACTTGGGCTGGTGTTAGCGATTCTGAAAGAGCAGCTGTGATAGATTGAAGACGGGCAATGCGCTCTAATGCTCGTTCTGCTCTTGTTTGTGCTTGCTGCGCTTCTTGGTAAAGGCGAGCATTATCAATGGCGATCGCAGCTCGATGGGCAACATCTTCAGCTAACGACAAGTCAGCTGTGCTGTAACGACGTTCTGATTCAGCAGTCACAAAGGAAATTGCCCCAAAAATTCTTTCGCGTGCCATCAAGGGCAAGATAATACATGATTTTAAGCCAAGTTCACGCAGAATCCGCAGATGTTCTGGATCTTGGATAGCTTCTGCTAGCGCTGCATCTGAAATTTCAGCTACCATTTCTACAAGTCCAGTACGCAGCACTTTAGGCACACCTCCAGGTGCATCCAACTTTCTAGGATAACGCTGATAAACTTCCCAACCAAGTTTCACTTTCTCTGGATCTCGGTGAGCAACTGCTACCCGATTAATTGATTGATTGTCTTGCAGCAGATCGACACTGCACCAATCAGCGAAGTAAGGCACAGCCAGATTTGCCACACTTGCTAGTGTGCTTTCATAATCGAGGGAAGAGGCTAGGGTTGCACTGATTTGAGCTAAGAATGTTGCCCGTTGCTGATCGGCTTGTGCTTCTTGTCGCGCGGTTTGCTCTTGAATCAGTTGGATACGTTCAGCTTCAGATTGTTTGTGATCTGTAATATCAAGCACAACCCCACTCATGTGTGTTGCTTTACCTGCTTCGTTGAAAAAAGCTTTTCCTCGGGAGGTTAGGTAGCGAATACTGCTGTCATCTCGAATAATTCGATATTCTAAATCATGCTCTACACCTTGGTTAATCGCTCGGCTCAACGATTGAGCCAGCAATCCCCGATCATCTGGATGGAGACGAGCTAAAATTGCTTCAGAAGTGGCAACAAAGGTTTCAGGTGTTAAGCCAAATAGTTGATAAATCTGCTCATCCCAATCAAAGCGATCGTTGGCAATATCCCAACTCCAAACACCGATTTGGGAAGATTCCAACGCTAGATTGAGTTTTTCTTGACTATTTTCTAGACCTTGATAAAGACGGGCATTTTCTAGAGAAATAGCAATTTGAACTGTCAATATTTCCAGTACAGAAAGCTTGTCTTGTGTAAAGGCGCTGGAAATAAGATTATTTTCTAAATATAAAATACCAATTAATTTTGACTGAAGCGCAATCGGTAAACAAAGTACAGATTTAGGTTGCTTTCGGATTATATACTCGTCTTTGGAAAACAGATTTTCCTCTATGGCATTTTGCAAAATCACTATTTCTTGAGTTCGCTGAACATAATTCAACATTGATTGCGGAATAACCTGGGAAATTTCGCCATCTAATACAGGTTGAAAAACATTAAGCTTTTCTGCCTGGAGATTAAAGTTAGCTTCTACTTCAATTACCAAATTTTGCTCGTATTCAAGTAATAAATAACCAATTTCTGCTCCTGCTTGCTCAAGAACAATCTGCATTAAAGTCTTCAACAACCGCGAAAACACAATTTCACTAGATATGGTTTGAGACGCTTTAACGACCGATAAAAAGTCTAGCTGTTCAACTGTGCTGAAAAACGTTCCGTTAGAGATAAACTGTTGTGGTGGCAATAGCTGAGGATAGGATTCTTCGAGGTGTTTAGCTTTAGCAGATGCTTCCCAGCGTAAATAAGCATTTTTAGCTTCTTGTAAGTAGGTTTTGGCAATTAATTGAAACTTCCGTTCTACATAAAATTTAGCACTTAACTCATTAGCTAAAGCTTCATATTGCACAAATCCTTGCTCACGGGCTGAAGCAATTGATTGCTCATACAAGCGCATTGCTTCCAAGTCTCGATTTTCAATTCGAGCTATTTCAGCAGCTACTAATTGATATTTGTGTAAGAAGTTTGCAGGACAATGATTAGCCCAGTATTGCAATTGCTGCTGATATAATTCTAGGGATTGTAAAAACTGTTTCTGCTCTTGAGAAGATACTGTTGGATAAAGAGCCGTCAGAGTCAGTGAGTAATATAAAATGTAATCTGTTTCAATGAGTGATGCTAGTGTTTTAACTGGCAATTTAGACAATTTTAAGGCAGAATTAAATGCCTCTGTATATTCTCCATAGGTAAAAAATATAATTAATTTAATAATATGATAAAAAATAATCCCACTCACAAAACCTGCATCTGTAATAATAGACAAAGCAGATACTTCATCAAATTCATCATTACTTAGAGTCAGATTATGGTGAGTTAGTCCGCGCAGATTCATCAGTAGCATCTGCTGTAGTTTGATTGTCTGATAGACAGTCTCATGTTTAGACTGGCGAGCGAATGCAGTATATTTTTCTAAAGATTTGTATGTTTCTGCAAGTGGAAAACCTAACTGGATAATTTGCCATGAGCTTTGATAACCATTGTAGTTAGCCACCGTCACATCACCAGCTTCCACACAGCCGATAAATCCTTGCTCTAAAAATGGAATATCGTTAAAAATATGGTTGCGCCAAACGTTAATATGACTTCCATGAATGTGCAGAACAACTCCTCTAAGTTTCAAGTCATGCAACTTTTCATTTAATTGAATTGTCATCTCAGAGAATGCATACCCTGTAGGAATATCATGGAAGATAGAAACCAACAACATGGCATACATACTGTAGGCAAAACAGGAATCTTCTGTATTCCCAAACTTGAGTGAGTAGTTAACTGCTTTAAGTACGACTAAGGGAAAGAGATCGGGTCTACTGAGATAAGTAGGTGCGCCCAAAGTTGTCAATAGACTAATGACTGTTTTAATATTTGGATCTTGAATTAATATAGAATTAATTAAATCAGAAACTTGCCTATTACCTAAATTGGTTAATACCTGGCTTTTTTCAATTGCGATCGCAGCCTTCGCTTCTTCATTTGTATCAGGAAATGTCACCCCAAAAAGTTTTAAAGCTTCTAGCCCCAATGTCAGCGCCTCTTCATACCTCCCTGCAACTTGATAGAGTCTAATTTGCAGCATATAAATATTAGATTTATCTACATAAGACGCTGCTTTCATGAATAATAATTCAAATAATTCTTCTGCTCGTATTAAATTTCCTGTTAAAAATTCACACTCAGCTAGCTCTCTGAATATCGTAAATGTTTGTTCATATTGTTCAATCCAGGCATTTTCAGCTAAAAGATTCATGGCAACGCTAAAAAACTTTTTAGCAGGTGTGTAGGCTGTGGAAGCTTTTGCCTTCTTAGCAGCTATTAAATTCAACCGTAGCAATTCATCTTTTTCTGTTTGCTCAATAATTAGATCCACAGCGAAGTTAAGTTGATTGACCAAATCAAATATTTGCTCGTTTACTTGTTCAGGACTAGCATTTTTTAGCAAAAGCCGTCCAATTTTCAAGTGAACTTCCGGCTTTAATTCATCAGCAATTAAAGAGTATGCAGCTTGTTGAACTCGGTCATGATAGAAACGATAATTTTTCTGGGCAGTTTCATCTGACTCTATGGGGATAATTAATCCTCTTAAAATTGTATCAACAAGCGCATTCGCTGTTTCTTCAATAGATTGTTCACCAACGATCGCTAAAACTTCTAAATCAAAGCGATTACCAATACAAGAGGCTAACTTAAGTACCTGTTGAGTTGCGGATGGCAGTTTTTGCATCCGCTCAATCATCAAGCTAACAATATTATTTGTAATCCCTTGGGCTTCAATCTGAGTTAAATTCCATTGCCATCCCCCTTTATTTCCCCCCTTACCAAGGGGAGCCAGTGCGTTGGGGACGCAGTGCGGTCTTGGGGTCTCCCCAAGTGGAGCAACTGCCGTCGGCTCTGCCGACTTGTTCGCTCTTAGCGTTCCCGCAGGGTAGCATCTGGCGTGGGATTGAGGGGGGTTAAAACTCAAGAGATTTTCTTGATGCAGTGTTTTCAGAAACTCGTTGAGAAAAAAAGGATTACCGTCAGTTTTTTGGAAAATCAATTGAGCAAGAGGTTCTACTTGTTCTACTGAACTATGCAAGGTATCAGCAATCAACTGATTTACATAAACAAGATTCAAAGGGGTAAGCACAATTTCAGTTATTCTTGCTTCATACTGGTAGATTTTCTCCATCATCAAACTAAAGGGATGCATAACATCTACTTCGTTATCTCGAAAAGCCAAAATGAAGCAGAGATATTGAATACTAGACCCAGTAATGACGGTTTGAATTAAATTTAAAGTAGCGCTGTCTGCCCACTGCATATCATCTAAAAAAACAGTGAGCGGATGCTCTTTTTGAGCAAAGATGCTGATAAAATTCTGAAATACCAAATTAAATCGGTTTTGAGATTCGGCAGGCCCCAACTCTGGTATAGGAGGCTGTTCTCCAACGATTAATTCAACTTCTGGAATTACATCTGTGATTAGTCTACCATTGTTCCCTAATGCTGCTTGTATTCGCTTTTTCCAAGTGATAAGTTGAGCTTCGGACTGCGTTAAAATTTGTCTAACAAGTGTTTGAAAAGCTTGAACAATAGTAGAGTAGGGAATATCTCGTTTGTACTGATCAAACTTACCAGAGATAAAAACTCCGCGTTCTCGCACAATAGGCTTGTGAATCTCTTTTACTAAAGAAGATTTACCAACCCCAGCATAGCCAGAAACTAAAACGAGTTCTGGTTTACTTTGACTAACAACTCGCTCAAATGCTTGTAAAAGTTTGATAATCTCTGGTTCTCGCCCATACAATTTTTGAGGAATTTGAAAACGCTCTGAGATATCTTGCTCACCCAAAACAAAGGATTGAATTTCTCCCGTCGTCTCTAATTGCTTTAAGCACCGTTCCAGATCAAATTGCAAACCTAAAGCGCTCTGATACCTATGTTCTGCAACCTTCGACAGCAATTTGTTGATAATATCACAGAGGATTTGGGGAATATTAGAATTTAACTTTTTCGGGGATGGCGGAGATTTGGCAATATGACAATGTACCCACTCTAAGGGATCTTTGCCTTGAAATGGTAGCTGATTTGTCAGCATTTCATAAAAGGTGATTCCTAGAGAATACAAATCGCTGCGATGGTCAATTCCTCGATTCATCCGCCCGGTTTGCTCAGGTGACAAATATGGTAAACTGCCCTCAATTTGACTGGAACTGCTAACCATTTGCTGCTGATATGGAATGAAGGTAGCAATTCCAAAATCGGCAATTTTAACCTGATTAGTTTCCAGATTAATTAAGATATTTTGTGGCTTAATATCCTTGTGGACAATATGATGACTGTGAATTTGTGCAAGTTTATTAGTGATTTCAATAGCAATCTTCAAAAACGAAACAGGCTGTTGAAATTGGCCTAGTAACTGATCAAGCGATCGCGCCTGAAAATCCTCCATAATTAAATAAGGGATTCCTTGATGCATCTCTAAGGCGTAAACTTTAACTACGGCTGCGGTGTTTAACCTTTGTGCGATCGCATACTCATGTTTGATCTGTTCAATGTTATTGGGTGTACACTGTTCTGGACGTAGCCCTTTGATAATTACTGGACACTGATCTTTAACCCTAATTCCACGGTATATGACTGCTTTTACCCCTGCTTTTAACAAAGTGACAATGTGAAATCCGGGTAATGCAATCATCATGCCAAATACTCCAGCCGTGGTGCTTTAAATATATTTCGAGCTTAATTGTATTTTAGATACATTTCCTTAGGCAGATGAAATTTAGATGATATTAAATTTGTATAATTTATGTTATGCTAACTCCCGAACAAAAAATAAGCTAAAATTCAAGCAGAGTAAGCATTTCCCGCTCAGAAACTCCCCATGCTTGATAACCTGCAAACCCAAGTTTACCAACTAGAACAATTCGCCAACAGCCTTGTTTCTAACCAACTGACACACCTTAGCGTGGTGAGCATTGGTATCATATTTGCGGCTGGCTTGCTTACCAGTCTTACACCCTGTATGCTTTCTATGCTGCCAATTACTATTGGTTATATCGGCGGTTACGAAGCTAAAAGCCGCTTGCAAGCAGCGGCCCAATCAACTTGGTTTGCTTTAGGATTAGCAACTACCTTGGCAGGGCTAGGTATAATAGCAGCTTTTGTCGGAAAAGTCTACGGTCAAGTGGGAATTGGTTTGCCGATTATCGTCAGCATTATCGCCATTCTCATGGGGCTGAACTTATTAGAAGCACTACCTCTGCAATTTCCATCCTTGGGCGAAACGAATTGGATTTCGCAAGATTTACCAGCCGGATTGCGTTCTTATTTACTAGGGCTGACTTTCGGCTTAGTCGCATCACCTTGTAGCACGCCTGTTTTAGCTAGTTTATTGGGTTGGATTGCCAATACACAAGACTTAATTTTAGGGGCTGTTTTGCTCCTTTCTTACACAGCTGGTTATGTAGCACCGTTGATTTTGGCGGGTACTTTTACAGCTTCAATTAAAAAGTTACTAGAATTGCGTCGCTGGTCTGGTTGGATTAATCCAGTTAGCGGGGCGTTGTTGGTAGGATTCGGCGTATTTTCCTTAATTTCTCGGATTCCCCTTGGCAGTTTTTAATATCAATACCTTTGTTAGATTTTACACATAATGACTTTAGAAGATTCAGCGTCGAAAGAATTAAAATGGTGGGCAGTACCTGGGCAGTTCTTACGGCAAGAGCTTTTACCTGTACTGACAAATTTACGACTAGCGATCGCACTATTGCTATTGATTGCCATCTTTAGCTCCACTGGTACTGTAATTGAGCAAGGTCAATCACCCGCATTTTACCAGGCTAACTACCCAGAACATCCAGCTTTATTTGGTTTCTTAACTTGGAAGGTAATTCAGGTAGTTGGGTTAGACCATGTATATCGTACTTGGTGGTTTTTGGCATTACTGATTTTATTTGGTACTAGCTTAACTGCTTGTTCATTTACTCGACAGTTACCAGCCTTAAAAGCAGCCCAACGCTGGAAATATTACGACGAGCCACGGCAATTTCAAAAGTTAGCTTTAAGTGCAGAACTAGATACTGGTTCCCTAGATTCTCTCAGCCAAATTTTACAGAAACGCCGCTATAAAACTTTTCCAGATCAAGAAAAAGAAAATCTCCTTTACGCCCGCAAAGGAATAGTCGGACGCATCGGCCCAATTATCGTTCATATTGGTATCGTCGCTATTCTGATCGGGGGAATTTGGGGGGCGATGACTGGGTTTTTGGCTCAGGAAATGGTTGCTAGTGGCGATACATTTCAAGTGACAAATATTGTCGATGCCGGCCCTTTAGCCGCCCCAATCCCAAAAGATTGGTCTGTGCGAGTTAATCGTTTTTGGATTGACTATACACCATCTGGCGGCATCGATCAATTTTATTCGGATATGTCTGTCTTGAATAAGCAGGGAGAGGAAATTGACCACAAAAAGATTTTTGTCAACGAGCCTCTGCGCTATCATGGCATAACTTTCTACCAAACTGATTGGGGAATTGCAGGTGTTCGCGTCCAATTTAACAATAGCCCAGTTTTTCAGCTACCAATGGCGCTATTGAATACCAATGGCCAAGGACGCATTTGGGGAACGTGGGTGCCTACAAAACCAGATTTGAGCGAGGGTGTCTCTTTGCTAGCCAAAGACTTGCAAGGGATGGTACTAATTTATGATCCCGCAGGCAAACTCGTTGATACTGTCCGCGCTGGGATGTCCACTCAAGTTAATGGCGTGAAGCTGAAAATTCTGGATATTATTGGCAGCACTGGCTTACAAATTAAAGCCGATCCAGGTATACCAATTGTTTACTCAGGGTTTGGTTTACTAATGCTGGGTGTGGTGATGAGTTACTTTTCTCATTCACAAATATGGGCATTGCAAAAAGGCGATCGCTTGTATGTGGGTGGGAAAACTAATCGCGCCCAAGTTGCTTTTGAACAAGAGGTTTTGGAGATTTTAGATAGGCTAAGTTCACAGCCAAAAGGTGAAGATAAAGAGGCGGCGATTGAAGTTTAAACGCAGAAAGGCGCAAAGGAAATCGCAGAGGAACGCAGAGGATTACTTTGCGTTCCTTTGCGTTAGCCCCTGCGCCCCTTTGCGTTTCAAAATTTCTACAAATTGGAAAATTACTAGAGGTATTTATTAAACATTGGAACAAAAGATTTCTATGTCTGCTCAACTTCAATTCAAGGGACGCGTTTACCTTATACCGTTAATTGCTATCTTGTTAAATATTGCTTCTTGCACTGCCAATAATCGCAACATCAACCGTGTTTCTCTTGTAGGTGCTGGGGCAAGTTTTCCTGCACCTTTGTACGAACGCTGGCTTTCAGATTACAACCAGCAAAATCCCAATGTAGAAATTAACTATCAAGCAATAGGAAGTAGTGCTGGAGTGCAACAACTCATTGAAGGTACTGTGGACTTTGCAGCTAGTGACGTAGGAATTACAAATGAACAAGCAGCCAAGATAAAACGGGGAGCGATCGCTTTACCGATAACTGCTGGTTCTATTGTGCTGGCTTATAACCTTACACTTTCATTTCAGTCCCCTCAAGCCAATCCGCCAACTAGTATAAAACTATCACGCCAAGTCTACGGAGATATCTTCCTCGGAAAAATTACGAATTGGAATCATCCGAGAATAGCCGCAGCTAATCCAGGGGTAAATTTGCCCAATCTACCGATTCAGGTAGTACACCGAACTGATGGTAGTGGGACTACAAGTGTATTGACGCAACATCTAAGTGCAATAAGTCCAGAATGGAAAAGCAAAGTTGCAGCCGGTAAATCTGTAGCATGGCCAGTAGGAATTGGTGGAAAGGGTAACGAAGGTGTCACCGCCTTAATTCAACAGATACCAGGAGCTATTGGCTATGTAGAATACGTCTACGCCAAACAAAATAAACTCCCTATGGCTGCTTTGGAAAATAAATTTGGTAATTATATTATACCGACACCAAAATCTGTAGCTCAAACCTTAGAAGCGGTTAAATTACCCGCCGATAACTTGATTGCTTTTATCACCGATCCTATAGGTGCCGAGTCTTATCCCATCGTTACTTACACCTGGCTTTTAACTTATCACCAATATCCAAACCGAGTCAAAGCTCAAGCGCTGAAAAACTTTATTGATTGGGCTGTGATTGAGGGGCAAAAATCCAGTTTGGAACTCGGATATATCCCTTTGTCTCCAAAAGTTGTGATTCAAGTGCAATCTGCTGCAAAGAAGATTGGAGAATAAATAGTTTTTAGTTTAGGATAGGCGATCGCATTATTTAATCAACCTGAGTAAAAAGTCTTAATTTTATTCGCCTAGCGTTTCGTAGAGAGGACTAAAGTCCTCACTACAAGCTAAAGTTTTTATTATGATTACTTATGATGACGCACTTCAACTACGGTATGTACATTACCACGAGGCGTGAAATCTGCTTTCACAGTAGCTTCCAACGGATCGCAAGCAGCTACAAAATCATCCAAAATTTGATTGGCAGATTCTTCGTGGGAAATGTAGCGATCGCGGTAACTGTTAATGTAAAGCTTAAGCGCCTTCAATTCCACTACCCGTTCATCAGGTATATATGTAATGTAAATTGTCGCAAAGTCGGGATAACCAGAAAAGGGACATTTACAAGTAAATTCCGGCAAAGTAATGTTAATGTCATATCGCCTCCCCACACGCGGATTCGGAAAGGTAATTAGTTTACCTTCGGCAATATCGCGTTCGCCATACTTCATTTCTTGGCTTGCCTGGGTTACACTTTCAGATAATTTGTCAGTTGTCATTGGTTATTTTACTTATCTTTACATCCTTTTGTTAATTTTATTCTTAACTCCTGCACAGACGCGATTAATCGCGTCTCTACCCCCCACTTAATACTCTTCCTTCTCCCAGTCTGGACAATTTTCATCTTCACAACCGTGGGGATGCATAGCACAAACTAACAAATTACCACTATAAACTTGACCGTGGTAGTGAGTACACCCAATACAGGCAGGATTTTTTTCGGCTGTGGGTTCAACTGAGTAAGGAAAACCTGGATCTATATCTGTTACAATATCTTCCAGTTCCCAGTAAGCTTCAAACATTGGTTCAGTCAAATCCTGAAAATACTGATCGACTTCAATGGCAATGTTAGGGACTTGCCCGGTGATTTCTTCCGTTAGCTCAAAAAAAGCGTCTACCATTTCACTCATTCCCAGGAAGAAACGCTCTACTTCATCTGCCACTGTTTCAACTATCTCTACTAAATCTTTTTGCCACTGTTCCATAAACTTGACACCTTTGCAGGCTATAAACAGGACGCTTTGTGTTTTCTGGCTTAAAGAACTAGAGTACACACTAAGCAATGTATCTTATCAAGTTTCTATCTAAAGTGCCATGTCAAAATGCCACCTATTATTAATATTTCGCTTCAATAATGCTTTTTATTGATCGCGTTGCAATCTTTTTAACTCGTCTTGCAGCTTTAGCACTTCGTCGCGTAATTGATCCACATTTTCATCATTTGCTCCCTCTTTCACCGTTAGTTCTTCATCTTCCTCTAAAATTTCAATGCGGCGAGGTTCAGAAGGAGGTGTTTTTTCAGAGGTTTCACCAGATGTTTGGGGCTGTTGGGCTTGCTTCATCATTTCTTCAACGAATCGACGGGCTTCTTCCGTGTTCATTTCGCCCTTCGCCACCATTTCATCAGCCAGTTTTTGGACTTGCGATCGCACTTCGGCTAATTTTCCCCCTGCTTTCTCACCTGCGTAAGAAGCTAATCCAACACCGAGGTAAAAAGCTTTTTGAACAATATCTCCAAAACCAGCCATTCTCCCTGACCGCTCCTACAAATAGGGCGACCCGGAGACTACGCCTATCACAAGCCTCCCGTGTTGCTGCTACCTTCCGGTTCTGACAAGATTTGGGTGTTGCGATCGCATAGATCCAGGTCTTTTTAAAGCATAACATTAAAAGTCAGTAATGTGTGTGCTATTCCATAACAATCCGCCATTCATAAAGCTGATAGTTGACGCAGCCGTGTTTCACCAACGGGTCATCAGCTACAATTGCTTCTGCTTCATCCTTTGAGGCCGCCTCAAACAGTAACATCCCGCCTCTTTGCTCTGCCCAATAGCCTGTTCGCGCTTTGTGTCCTTTTGCAATCAAATCCTGAATATAGGCTTTGTGGGCAGGTACATATTGGTCAAAGGTAGGTTTATCGACTTTCCCTTCTTCAATCTTGACAAACCAAGGCATTTGCTTGTTATCTCCCATTGCTAAGGACTTTCTGCCTCAACCACGTTCGGGTGGCACTTTGAAGAAGAATTCAGAAGTCAGAATTCAGGAGTCAGAATCAATGAGTGGGGGATTCCAGACCCACCACTCAATTGTTGCACCACCAAATCTACGATTTTGTGGGGGTCTTAAACCCATTTATTCATCCACTAGTCGCACAGAATTCAATTCTGAATTCTGGCGACTGACGCATGAATTCTGTTTGATAAAAGCAAGACTGTAACACTCAGTCTGCTTTATTTAGTCGGCATAGTGATTTCCCAAATTCCTTGATTTCCACCATATTCTATAACATAAATTTTATTGCCGATAATCGCAGCGTCAATGGGATTACTAAAACCTTCAACAATGCGGGTAGCATTCAATTTATAGTTAGTTCCTACTTTAGTTAACTTTAAATGCAGTAGGTCTTGGCCAGCATCTTTAAAAGGGCCTGGTAGTGTTTCGCCAGTGGGGTCGCCTGTTGTAAAACTCAGCATGAATCCATCTCTCTTGAATTCTGGACTCATTACTCCTTGTGTATCAAAAACCAAGCCTAAAGGAGAACGGTGTGCTGAAAAAGTGCTTATACTTTGTCCAAGAAGACTGGCATCTTTGACTTTTCCATCTTGAGGATCGCGGAAATTGTCTGCGTCTGGCCCAAAATTAGGAATTGGTTCAATTAAGTTTACAGGTCGAGCGGGAAACGTTGGATCGTTACGAAAGTAGCCCCTTTGAACAGCGTTAAATTGGGGGCTTAATAAAAGGTCTTTGGCAGGATCATAATTAGGAAATTGTTGTGGGTTATCTGTCCCACCAATCCGCCAGGGAAAGCCGTAATTACCACCTGGACGGAGCCAATTTAGTTCTTCTGACATGTCGCGATCGGGGCCATTTTCTGTGCCAAATAAATCCCCATTGGGAGCAAAGGCCATATCAAAAGTATTACGTGTTCCTTCTGCAAAAATATAGCCAGCTGTCTTTAAAGCTGCTCGATTGTTTGGAAGAAAAAGATTTTTGCCATTAGTAGGAAGACGGAGTATACAGGCGGTTAATCCGACTTCACGAGTATTCGGATATAGCCCATTAACAGACTGAACCTCACCGTGATCGGTACGAGAACCACTATTTATATAGATAAAGTTACCATCTGGGCTAACAACCACGCCATTGAAGCGATGGTCATAGGCTGTTTTGCTTTTGGGATAGCCTGCACTCTTAGCTAAGATAGACCAGACGCGCTGTTGTGTACCCGGCTTAATTTCGCCTTTAACAATAATTGCTTTAGTCTGGTTATTCGCAAGGTCTGCATTGCCCACCAAATAAATTGTGCCATTCGGGCCAATGGCCATACCTTGAGTTTCACCTGCATTATGATCGCTAGAGGTATACACAAGTTTACTATTAGACAAGCCTAAATTGACTTGATAAATATCACCATTTTGTTTGAGGTAATAAAGGGTATTGTTTCGTGGATCTTTTACAATCCGAACAGAAGGAGAGACTGATAAGGTATTTGTAATATTGCGAATTTGAATATCAGGACGCAGGGCTTTAGGTGCAGCATTTACTCCAGTAGCGCCATAATTTAATAGAACTGTTGTAAATAACAGCGTTTTCGCGGCAACAAAGTAGCTTTTGAGAGCAAACTTGCCAATAAATCTGTGTTGCTGGTTAGATGACTTAATGCTATTCATTATTTTGTTCATAAAATAGTCAGATGATTTTGTTGCTATATCTTCTTGAGAAAGGAAACAATTTTAGAGCTTCTCGATTGAAATGAGCAATGGATACTAAGTAGCTCGGTTTCAATAAATTAAAGCTTGTAGTTTTGAGCTATGAATAGCTCACTATGAACTAGGATTTTATTTTCTGTTTATTATGGTTGTCTACTTAGCTTAGAAATAGTCTTTTATTCCTGAAGGGAGGACACATGGTCGTGTCCCTCAATCAGCCTTATAATGCAGTACTTCCTTAACTTAACAACATTCTTATGCTAAACTGACTTCTAGCGTATAAGGAGCAGGGTTGCTATCACTAGAACCAGAGAAAGTTCCGCCATCTTGGGGAAAGAAAGCATATTTACTCACTGAAACAGAGTAGGTTCCAGCACCTAATGAAGCAGTGATTAATGATCCAAAGTCGGGGCCACTATCGTCATCACTTTGTAGTAAAATACCAGCATTGTTAAACAGTCCGATCACTGTATCATCTGTTGTCGCCGCAGTGATAGTCACAGTCCCTGGATTTGCTAGAGAAAATGTAAAAAAATCGAAATCGGGATTGTCTCCCGGTTGAACTGTTACTAACTCACCTGAGAGATTAAGGTCTGAGCCTGATGATAGAGAACCTAATTTTTCAGCACTGGCTAGTGTATTGTTTGTAGCTTGTCCAGGATTTTCCGGTTCATAGAAAAGAAAATTGTCACTCTCAAGTCTAAGGTTTACTACTCCTTGCACAATACCTATGATCTCATCTGGCTCTGCTCCAGGTTTGTCTAAAAATATTTGTGTATTGGCTCCAACAGATTGCAAGCGGTAGTTTTTTGGCAAGCCTTTTAGTTCTATTCTATCTTCACTAGTATTGAAGTCAGTAATAGTAGCCAAGTCCCCGAAACCAGCATTCGTAGTGTTTTTATCATCGTAGAAAACATTTGCCGCATCCCCAAGGACAAATGTATCTAGTCCAACGTCGCCGATTAAAGTATCAGCCTCCCCTAATCCAGGTGGAAGAGGACTGCCAGGGAAAACACCGATGAGGATGTCGTTTCCAGGCCCCCCATTGAGTACATCATTACCGGGCCCGCCCTGGAGACTATCATTGCCCTCGTTACCATTGAGGGTATCATTGCCATTATTACCATCTAGCGTGTCATCGCCTGCTCTTCCATTCAGAGTGTTGTTAGAAGTATTACCAAATACTATGTTATTAAGACTGTTACCTGTCCCGTTGATAGGGCTACCTTCCCTCAGTCTCAGGTTTTCCAGATTGGCACCCAGTTTATAGGGGACAGAAGACCGGACGGTATCTATGCCTGAATTATTAGCCTCGGTAATGGTGTCAGTAGCACTGTCAATGATGTAAGTATCGTCGCCTACTCCCCCATTCAAGCTGTCATTACCCAAGCCACCATCAAGTGTGTCATTGCCAATTCCACCGATTAAACTGTCGTTTCCCGTCCCGCCAAATAGATTATCATTACCATCTGCACCATTTAAGGTATCATTACCAGACAAACTATTGGCATTACCACCATTAGCCCAGCCATATATCGTGTCATCTCCCGATGTCCCATTTCTGGTGTCAGGATCTGTAGTGCCGAAAATAACTGCCATATTATTTTTCCTGAATTTCTAAATAATGCCTAACTTTGGCCTCAGTGACAGAACTCTTTATAAGTTCAATTTAGATTACTTAAAACTCTAAGTCTAAATACTAGTGTTATTATTAACCTAATTAATATCAGTGTTGATGAAAAAATATTGGTGTTAATTAGGTTAATTATTGATTATGTAAATGGTAAGTAATTGTGTCAAAATTTATTTTAATTATTTTCCCATATCTAACTTAGATGTAATTGCTGTAATCGCTGTAATTACTTAACTATCATGAACTAAAATTTACGTCAACTTCATTATAAAATCTTAAAAATTTAATCTTTTGAATTTCTAATACTGTTAACAATATTTATAAATTTTAATTAAGTTTTTTTTGAAACCTACTGTTTTTTGAGAAAAAGTGACGAGATTTTTTAGATAAATGCAATATTCTCGTTAAGTTAGGTTTCAATATCGTTTTTATTTTGTAAAATTAACATTTTTCTATTACAGAAATGAATTTTAAAATACATAAGTTAAATTTATATATTATCAAAAGCGTTTTTGAGCTTCATAACACTTAAGCTTTACATAAATTTTATATAAGTCCGTTTGGATTTTTGAAATTATTTTCGTGGTGCGCGTTCGCGTTGGCGTACCACTTCGTGGAAGCAAGCTACGCGGAGCGTGTCGCAGACAAGCCTTTCTGCAAAGAGAAACGTCTTGCAGAGAAGCGCAAACGCGAAAAATAATACGTTCTTGTTCCAGCAGCCCTACATTTATGTATGGGGTTCTTCCCTCTGCCCCCTGCCCTTTATCCTCTTCATTGATTTATGACTTCTTTTCAATACAAAGTTAATGATCGCCTGAAGACTTATGTGTAATCGTAGCAAGGGTTCGGAGTATTACTGTATCTGTACTGTAGTTATAAGTAATTGACTTCCACCTTGCTTTCCAGGATGACGCTAGCTAAACAAGCGATTAAACTATGGATAACATTAAGGAACTGTTGCTTTTAGCACTACTTACATAAATTTAATTGCATTGTTACATCTAAAGTCTCATCCTGCTATATAAAAAACCTATTATGTCAGTGTATCAAGGAAGTTGTGGGGAGACCACCGATTTAATTATTGGTGTTCACAACCAAGAAAACCTCGAATTACAAGCAAATTCTGCTCCTGTGGGTGCTCTTGCCACAAGACAAGGAACTTTTTCTACGTTTCTTGCTCCTCTGACTCAAGATACTTTTAAACAGGTCGTTCAGGATGTCGAGCAAAAATTACAGATTGTCCATCAAACCCTATCAATGCTGGATTCTCAGGGATTTGAAACTCTTCTGCAAGAAATGTTGCATTCGATTACCTTGAAAACCGGAGAATTGCTGGGGGCAGACCGGACGACGATATTTTTATTGGATGAAGAAAAACAAGAACTTTGGTCAATTCTAGCTGAGGGGGAGGGCGATCGCTCTTTAGAAATTCGCATCCCCGCCGATAAAGGCATTGCTGGGGAAGTCGCCACCTTCAAGCGAGTTATTAATATTCCCTTTGATTTTTATAACGATCCGCGATCGCATTTTGCCCAAGAACAAGAAAAAAGAACTGGCTACCGCACCTACACTATGCTGGCTTTGCCATTATTAAATGAACATGGACAGTTAGTTGCGGTAGTACAATTACTGAATAAATTAAAATATGGGAATAATCCCGATGTTCCACTTGCAGAGCGCATTGATACCAAAGGCTTTATCCGTGCTGACGAACAATTATTTCAAGAATTTGCTCCATCGATTCGCTTGATTTTAGAATCCTCGCGCTCTTTTTATGTCGCCACTCAAAAACAAAGAGCAGTGGCGGCGCTAATGAAGGCGATCAAGTCTCTATCTCAAAGCAGCCTCGACTTAGAAGACACTCTAAAGCGGGTGATGGATGAAGCCAAAGAACTGATGAATGCCGATCGCAGTACACTATGGTTAATAGACCGCGATCGCCATGAATTATGGACGAAAATCACCCAAGATGATGGTTCAACTAAGGAGTTACGAGTCCCCGTAGGTAAAGGCTTTGCTGGTATAGTAGCGGCTTCTGGTAAGAAACTGAATATTGCCTTTGATTTGTACCACCATCCTGATTCTGATACTGCCAAACAACTCGACCAGCAAAATGGCTATCGCACCTGTAGCTTGCTTTGTATGCCAGTATTTAACGCCGATCAAGAACTGATTGGCGTTACCCAACTTGTAAATAAAAAGAAAACTGGAGATTTTCCACCTTATAATCCAGCTGAGTGGCCCAAAGCTCCCGACTGCTTCCAAGCTAGCTTTGATCGCAACGATGAAGAATTTATGGAAGCTTTTAATATTCAAGCGGGAGTAGCGCTGCAAAATGCCCAGTTGTTTGCCACAGTCAAGCAACAAGAACAAATGCAACGGGATATTTTGCGTAGTCTTTCCAATGGAGTAGTTTCTACTGATAAAGCTGGGTTAATTATTGCTGCCAATGAAAGTGCCAAGCGTATGCTAGGACTGGAGGCAGAAGAACGTTTAGAAGGTAAATTAGTTACTGATGCGATCGGCATCAAAGAAGGTGACTTTAGCAAGTGGTACCAGGATGCTTTACATGCAGCCGATTTAAAAGGCCGCCAGCAATATTACCCCGATCGCACACTCTTAACTACTGGTACAGAACAGCACAGTATCAATTTATCGATTAATACAATCGCTGACGCTAGCGATCAAGAGCAAGTCCGGGGGGCGCTGGTAGTGATGGAAGATATCAGTGATGAAAAGCGGCTCAAGAGTACGATGTACCGCTACATGACCCAGGAATTAGCCGAAGAATTGCTGAAATTAGATGACGCTAAATTAGGAGGCGATCGTAAAGAAGTTTCGATTTTATTTTCCGATATTCGCGGCTATACCACTTTAACGGAAAACTTAGAAGCAGAAGAAGTGGTGAGTATGCTCAATGAATATTTTGAATCAATGGTGGAGGCAGTCTTTAAACATAAAGGCACTCTTGATAAATATATCGGCGATGCGATCATGGCTGTGTTTGGTTCTCCCTTACCATTAGAAGAACACGCTTGGATGGCAGTGCAAACATCTTTAGAAATGCGCCATCGTCTGCACGAATTTAATCAACGTCGCTATAGAGATGATAAGCCTAGAATCAAGATCGGCATTGGCATCAATTCTGATACCGTGATTAGTGGGAATATCGGCTCTAGTAAGCGGATGGAATTTACCGCCATTGGCGATGGCGTTAATCTTGGCTCTCGATTAGAAAGTGTTAGTAAACAGTATGGTTGCGATATTATTATTAGCGATAACACTTTTAAGCCATGCAAAGATCAGATTTGGGCTAGGGAACTAGATTACATTCGTGTCAAGGGTAGAAATGAGCCATTAGCCATATATGAATTACTGGGTTTGCGTTCCAACCCTATTGAAAGCGAAAAATTGCAAGTGATTGAACATTATCACAAAGGGCGCGAGTATTACCTCAAACGCGATTTTAACCGTGCTAGAGCTGAATTTGCCCTAGTTTTGGCAGCAGATAACCATGATAAAGCTGCTATGTTGCATCTGTTACGTTGTCAGCACTGGTTACAGTCACCTCCAACAGAATCAGATTGGGATGAAGGAGTTTGGACGTTTCAGGAAAAATAAGTGCCATTTCTGCCGCTCCATTCCTGTGAAAGAATTACATTTAACAATAGTGAGTGCTATTGCCAAAAATAACTTAAATGTAGCGGATGCACCAGAGGGTTTCAGCCCTCACCACAAACCTTTAATTATTATTTTTAAAAGCATCCTTCTATACTAAGTAGAAATCAATTAAAATTATTTGCTCTATACCCTAAATGAATCAATTATCAATTACGTCCACAATTGCGAATAGCGTTAGCGCAGCGTCTCGCAGAGAAGGAGCGTCACTGCATTAGCATAGCGGGGCGTTCGCTTTTAGCGTCTCCAAGAGTTGCCCATTGCGAATTTTTCGGTCATGTGGAGCATACTAGATTAGGCTTTAGAATGCGGATTGGTATCATTCTATAAGCTCGCCCATATTAAAATCTATTCTTACCCAACCTTTGAGTCTTCGTAAGTTGTCGAGAATGAGTAAGGGAATCTGCCAGTGATGTACCATCAGGAAGGGTAAGGGATCGCTCACCTCAAAAATTGCTTCTTTCCCCCGCCTGATGTTTCTTAACCAGGTTTGCAGTTGCTTAAACGATCTAATTTCATTCAGCCGCCAAACTTCGTGGTACAGCCAATAGGTTGGCTTACTATCAGCAAGAGGCTGCAAAGATTCAGCTAGAGGCTCTTTACCAAGATAGGCATCCGCTACTCCTGGATGATTGTAAAACATAGTAATGGCGGAGTGAGTACGGGGGTTACACTCAATCGCGTAAACAGTTCCGTCTTCTGCTTGGATGAAGTCAAAGGAAAGTTGCCCGGTTTTTCCCAGTTCTTTGGTAAAATGACTCGCCCATTGCATAATTTCTGGGCTATCAACGTTTTCGTAATTGACTTGAAAGGCGGATGACTCACAGCAACAGTACATTCTTGACTCTCCATCTCGCGCGGTAGTGTGAGTGCAGTATTCCTTTCCAGGAATAAATTCCTGCATAATCCAGGGGTTCTCCTCACTGATGGGTAGACTATTGACAAATGCTGCTGTTTCTGATGAGGTATCGCAAGGTAGCTTGGTGAGATTCAAGCGACGTATTTGATCGTAGGGGATGCTTTTAAGAATGTATTTGCGCTTCTCCTGAGAAAAGTCAAAATTGATGACTTGTTCGGGATCGGTAATTTTAAAGGATTTGGGGACAGATAAACCGAACGATCGCGCTGTTTCAGCAAAGGCAAACTTATCATCTAAAATCTTCGTGACATCACCATCGAAGTGGAAAAACTCTACACTGTCTGGTAAGGGTGACTTGCCTCGATCAAAGTGGATGACGGAAAAAATCGCTACCGGGATAAAAAAGTCGATCTTTTCTGTTTTGGCGATCGCGTGTAAGGTTTCAACATAGCCTTCTAAGTCTTTGCTTGGATCGGGAACAGTGTAAAAACCTGCAACAGAGTTGGAATATTTATTACCACTTGGCCAGAATTTTTCAATGTCAATTATAATAACTCGATGCCCAGCAGCATGAAATGAACGCGCTAGCTGAAGAGTTTTGGTCATTCTCGCGCCAGCAATCAAGATATTTTTGGAATTGGGGTTAACAACAATTGACTTACCGAATGGTTGCTTAACAAAGTTCCACAATAACGAAGTTAAAACGACAATACAGTTTAAAGGAAATGCCAGTGCTAGTAATACAAGAGTGCCCAAATTTTGGAACACTACAAAAATATGCTTTCTCATAGTTAGAATTTTGACATGATAGTGGAATCAGTGGCTGGTATATAGGAAGAGATTAAAGAGACAAGGAGATGCGATCCTGCCCTTACTTCCTTTTTAATGATTTAATTCATTAAGTCTCTAAGTTCGTGAGCTAGCCAATAAATAGGCTTATTATCACTCAGGGGTTGCAGAGATAGAGGTTTTATATTTTATGTCTTCTCCAAACTGTATGAGTTTCCCAATGCAAAAATCGATCCTTACCCAAGTTTTAAAGGAGCGCAAACTATCGAGTAATAGTAAAGGAATGTACCAGTGATGTACCATTAAGAACGGTAATGGGTCGTTTACTTCAAAGATTGCATCCTTTCCTCGCCAAATATTTTTAAACCACTTTTGCAACTGCTTTAACGATCTAATTTCATTAAGTCGCCAAAGTTCGTGATAAATCCAATAAGTAGGCTTACTATTACTCAGAGGTTGCAGAGGTTCAGATGGAGGCTCTTTGCTAAGATAGGCATCTGCTAAACCTGGATGATTGTAATACATTGTAATTGCCGAGTGAGCGCGAGCGTTGCACTCGATCGCATAAATCGTTCCATCTTCCGCCTGAATGAAGTCAAAAGAAATTTGTCCAGTCAGTTGTAGTTCTTTGACAAAATGACTCACCCACTCTTTAATTTCTGGGCAATCAACATTTTCATAATTGACTTGAAAAGCAGATGATTTGCAGCAGCAGTGTACCGTTAATTCGCCATTTCTCACCGTACTGTGAGTACAATATTCTGTTCCGGGAATAAACTCTTGCAATATCCAAGGCTTATCTTTACTAATTGGCTTACTTTTAATATGAAGCGCCATTTTTTCGAGAGACTCCATTGGTAGCTTGGTCAAATCCAGGCGTAAAACAGAGTCATAGACAATACTTTTAAGAATGTACTTGCGCTTTTCGTTGGCAAAGTCGAATTTAAGAACTTGTTCGGAATCTGTAATTAAAAAGGTTTTTGGGACAGATAGCGACAGTGAGCGGGCAATTTCTGCAAAGGTAAACTTGTTATCCAGCATACTCATTGTATCAGCATCGAAGTGGAAATTCTCACAATAGCCTGATAACACTGGCTTGCGCTCAGAGTCAAAGTAGCTGGCAGCAAAAATGCCTACCGGGACAAAAAAATCTATATTTTCTTTTTTAGCGATCGCCCGCACGGCTTGAGTATAGCCTTCTAAGTCTTCTTGCGAGTCAGGAACTGTGTAAAAGGCAGCCACAGAGTTAGAAAATCGATAACCACTGAACCAGTATTTGTCAAGATCAAATAAAATGACTCTATGCCCGGCAGCATGAAATGACCGTGCCAGTAGAAGGGTTTTGGTCATTCTACCACCACCGATCAAGATATTTTTAGGATTTTTGTTCAAAACCACAAGATTAGCATTTGATCGGCTGAAAAAATTCCACAGCAGCAATGCAAGGACTACGGTGCAGTTAAAGGGAAACGCGATCGCCAATAATGCAAGAGTACCCAAGTTTTGGAATATGGCAAAAACCTTCTCCTTCATAGTTGTAATTGTGACATGATATATGCTTATTTGACTCAAATAATCTAGATTCGAGTTCTATTACTTGTCGCTAGCGAAGACCTTGTGCTATTCCAAATTAGAAAAAAGCTAAAAAGGTGATTTGCCGGATATCAGTTCGCGCTCAACGCTTCATTGATTGCCGTCATAAATAACTTATTTAAAGGAATTCCGGCTGCGTTCGCCGTACTGGCAATCACCGCGTTATGGTCAAAAATACAAAATAACCCGGCTTCTAAGAACCAAGGTTGTCCTTGTGGGTCGATCCGGAAGTCAAATAAACTATAATGGCGACAGCCTAAAGCCAAATGACACTTCTTAACTTCTTGCTGAACTTTTTGGGTGATTGGGTCATTAATATCTACAATCCAACCTGGGACATAATTTTTAGCAGTTGAAGCCAAGTCGCCCTCGATTGGTATTTTGAATTTGTCAGTATAGCTGCGGATGGGTCTGGTTTGGGAGTCTATCTGATACTCTTCAAGGGGTAAACCGATTAACTCCCCATCTTTGACAATGGCGCCGCATCTGACTTCTCGACCGGCTTCAATGAATGTTTCTACAATTACTTCATCCGCAAATTCAAATGCTTTCTTCAAGGCAGCGTCATACTCACTCTTTTCTTTGACTAAGGACACTCCTAGAGAGTTGTCGGCATTGGCGGGTTTGATGACTACTGGAGGTGTAATTGTCGGAACGTCTCCTTGGCGGAGCAATTCTCCAGAAGGCACTTTCACCCCTGCTGCTGCGACAATTGCTTTGGTTCTGGCTTTGTGGGCCGTGATTGCCATCACATCGGGAGTATTGCCGATATAAGGGATCTTTAGCAAGTCGAATAATGCCCGATAGTCAGTCATTCCAGGGACACAAAACATTTGTGGCAACATTAGGTCAATGTTTTGCGCTGTTATAAACTGTATAGCATCTGATAGAGACATCGGTTTAGCGACAGCAATATCTTCTGGGCTGAGAGAGGAAGGAAATCGCCACTGCCCATCAAGTGTGATGTATGCAATCAGAAACTCATAGAGCGATGGATTTGCTGTAGCTACCAGACAGCTTTGGGCGTAATTGCGTGACAACTGACAGTAAAAATCATTATATGCAGATCCAACTAAATGAAGAATACGAAGTACTGGCATGATTCATCTTCTTAAGTACTGCTGTACTTTGTATAACAACTGTGATCGCAAAAAATAGCTTCAGGAGAGATGAGGAAGCAAGCGAAAAATTATTCTTTTGAAGTCTAAGCCAAGGCTTAGACTTCTCTGCTGATCTTTTGATTACACAACGCGTCTAATCAGGGTTATACCATCTCGGATAGGTAAGAGAACTTGCTCTACACGAGGATCGGTGGCGACAACACGGTTAAACTGAGCGATCGCTTCACCGTTGGCGCTGCGTTGTTCGGGTGGTAAATAAACTTGTCCCTGCAACAAAGTGTTATCCACACAGATTAAACCGTCGGGAGTCAGTAAGTTACTATCTAAAATGATCTGGAAGTAATCTACATACTCTTTTTTATCCGCATCAATGAAGATTAGATCGAATACTTCATTTCTGGTAGCCAGCTTGTGGAGTGTCTCTAGCGCAGGTGCTACTTCCACAACGATTTTGTCGCCGTGGGCAGACTCATTAAAGCAAGCTTGAGCAAATTCGGCAACGTAGGGATCTACTTCGCAACCGATAAGTTGCCCATCACTTGGTAATGCTTCTGCCATTGCTAAAGCTGAATACCCTGTGAACATTCCTACTTCTAGAACGCGCTTTGCTTTGGTGATATGAACAAACATTTTCAATGTCTGTCCTTCTAGATGTCCTGAGAGCATTTCTTGCTCTAGTTGACGCACTGTTTCACCATCGCTGAAGCGTTTGCTCCAGTCTTCAATGCTTGTTTTTTGCGCTAATGCTGTCAATGCGCTCGATTCGGGGGTGGTGTAATCATCCAAGTAGGGATCTAAACCCGCCGCTAATTGAACTCCCTGCCGCAAAGAATTTAATATCTCTACGGGAATATTGTTTTCTTCTGCTAATTTGAGGGTTTGCTGTAGCTGCGCTACTAAGATGCTATGTGGCGTTATCGGTCTAGCTGTTTCTCGTCCTAAAACACTCGTCATATTTTCAAACCCCTACTAGCTTGGCTTCTTGATTTTCAATATATGCGTCAACACCTTTACCGCCACGAGGGTATTTAGCACAAAGACGTTTGTGTTCAGCTAAAGCAGCATCGAGTTCTTCACGAGTTAGATCGTTGGCAAAGAAGCACTCACCAATCGGACGAGGCATAGCTGCGCGTTGTTTGCCATCTCGTGTCAAGCTTATAGACTGGGTAGCATCCCAGAGCAAATCTCCATCTAGTAGAGGATGGTCGAGTGATAAACCGATACGACTCATCAAGTCTAGGATGCGATCGCGCTCTTGTGTTGGAATATAGCCCCGTTGTGCTGCAATGGTTGCAGACAAAGCCATATCTATATTGACCGCATGACCATGATATAGGGGTATCTGAGGTGCTAATTCTAGGGTAGGACTCCAAGTGTGACCGTAGGCGATGACGCGATCAAGGTCTATTTCATGCAAGTTAGGAGTCTCTAACTCCAACATGGTTTTGATTGCCTCGTAGTTGACTTTATGAGCAATCTCTTTAATTTCCGGTGTTGCATTTACATGTCCAAAGTGAGTGGAAAGAAGTTCTTCGCCATATTCGTATAGCAGTTCAAAGACTTCAGAGTTAGACACTACAGCAATTTTCACCAACTCTGCCATCCCATTACGAACTTGAGCCGTTGGCAAGGTTTTCAAAAATGAGAAATCGAGGATCACTTTCAAAGGTGCATGATATGCTCCCAAGCGATTTTTTTCCTTACGATGATTAACTGCCACCTTAATCGCTACACCTGCATCGATTAAACCAATCAACGTGGTAGGAATGCGGATATAGTTGCTCTTGCGACGGTAAGAAGCACAAGCATACCCAGCCACATCAGTAATTAGACCACCACCGACAACTAAGACTGGTTCTTTACGAACTAAGCCAAAGTCGGAAAAAGCGTCAATAATTTTTTCAAAAGTTGCCAGGGTTTTAGCTGTCTCCGTAATAATGATCGGAAATACTGTCAGTTCAATGTCATAGTGTCTAAAATATGACTTGATCTGATCGCCATAAAGTTCATGGACATTGGCATCAATTACAGTTAGACAGCGACCAAATTTTGCATAGCTATCTGCTATTTCTCTGTTATTAATATCAAATGCACCGTTCACATACACGAGACTAAAATCGATTTTTTCGTAACCTTGGACGTGAAACGCAGATTCTGTAGCTTCAAATGATGCTTGAACTTTATTCATGTGTGTTGACCTTGTTCCAATTAAAAAGTTGTGAGATTTCGGTAATAATTCCGATTTACCCTAATCTATGCCAGCAGGAGATTATGCTCTTTATTGTTTGAGATTAGAGACATGATTAAATAAGCTTTCAATAAAAAAGCTTATTTATATTTATGACTGGCAATGTTATTAAATAACACCATTCATTAGAGTAAATTCTGTAAGTGGGCTAGTCTGTAATTTAAGATAGCCTCTAAACTAGTCAAATGCCCCTCTAGCAAGATTTCGCCATAATACTTGCATTCTTTCTTTTAAGATTATTGACTATAGTAAGAGGAAAATTTATCTTAATTGAGATTTATTCCACTATAGTTTAACTTTAGTGGCTTTCCAACTGTACGATTCCGCAAAAATTCTAGCCTAGAAAACTTATTGTATCGTTTATCTCCAAGCTTAAATTTGAGATTAGAACCTTGATTAATCGTAAGTTCGCTGTTTTTCACCATTGGTATCAAACCCTACATCACTAAACTCGCTATATTCTATTTGCTTCAGAATAACAGTGGACTTTTAGGAAGTTTATCTGAATTTTTTTAAACTCCACTATGTTTGTCTTTAGCAACTTTCCAACCATTAAACTTTGCAAAAGTCCTATTTTAGTAAACTAATCATATTATCTATCTCCAGGCTGACATTTAAAATTACAGGCATGATTAATTCTCAGATAGCTGTTTGTTTAGTTTTAGTCTTAAACCATAAAATGGTTAAAAACGAATATGACTCATTACACTCTCTTCAGAATCGCAGTAGAATTCTTTTTTCATTCAATCAAGTTAATGCTTAGTATTCAACATACCTACTTCGGTAACTCCTAAAAATTCAGAAGTTAAAAATATCTGAGTCATTAGTAACAAAACTTTAACTTTATTTAAGGAACGGTTGTCTCTTAAAAATTCTAAGTTTGCTTGAATTGCTCTTTAAAGTTCTAAATTAGACTATTTAGCTTAATTTAGCAAATAACTTACCAATGGGTAAATTAAAATCACAACATAAATCATAACATTAGACCATAGAAATCATAACATATGTAAATATCTTTAAGTCAATCCGCCATGCGAAGTGTACTTCATAACAATCTTTTTTTAATAAAGTATGTCTAAAGATAGATATTTACTAAAGAAGATGAAATTAATTCATTTGAACGTGATATTATGAAAAACCGCCAAAATTAGTTTTGTATAGAATTAAAATTTTTACTAAACTGGCTGGAGTTGCATAGTTGCAGAATAATTTAGCAACTTCCAAAATTCTCCTCCTGCTTCTCGTGTAACGCCAGCTTGCCCCAATTCATCTCACCGTTCTGCAACGCTTGAATATATATATTGAAATGAAATTTTTTTGCTGACTTATGGAAGCCAGAGTAGATGCTCCAGAAAGCAGTAGGCTGTAGCAAATTAAGGATTTTGGCAATCTGTCTGTGTATCAATTTAAACTTGAACCTATTATTTATCATTCCAGTTGCCGCGATCGCTTAGTTACTTTCGACATAAAAAATTGAGTATTTCTAACAGGCAAAGTTTATTTAGATTACTTTTTAAAAAAACTTAATATTTTTTAATTTAGTTTAAAAAATCTTGGGATTGAGTTCATAATTTCAGAGCGATCGCTTTGTAAAGGTTAGTTGATATTTCTTGTCAAACTGCTAGTAAAGTTACAAACTAAAGAAATACAACACACGCAATTATTTTATGACTGCTATTTCAAACTTTCAATTCAAGAGACCAATTTGGCAAACTGCCATCATATTGACTTTGGGCTTTTGGCTCAGTGCTAGTCTACTTTTAGACTGGGTAATTATGCCTAGCCTTTATCTTTCTGGCATGATGAGCCAAGCTGGTTTTACAACAGCAGGCTATACGATTTTTTGGAACTTCAATCGAATGGAATTATTATCTGCTGCGATAGTCCTGACTGGGGCGCTAGCTTTGAGTAAAACCCGATATCACTGGAGTATTGGCAGTATTGTTTTATCTGTACTGCTGTTAACTATAGCTGTGCTTGACACCTATTTCTTAACTCCGCAGATGTGCGCCATAGGAGTTCAACTTAACCTATTTGAAGCTGCTGCTGCTATTCCATCGACAATGAATATACTGCACGGCAGTTATTGGGTACTAGAAATAGTTAAGCTGGTAGCAGGTGGTACACTTTTAAGCTGGTGCTGGCGGGAGCAATTTTAAGTAGATGGAGAATTTTAACAGTGAGACTTCCCACTTCTAAATCTCACACCAAAGACGCAAAGTAATTCTTTGCGTCTTTTTGCTAAAAATACCTTATGAATAAATGCGATTGGGGACAATTTTCTATAAATATACAAAATTATCTTTAACTGTACATTCTCAGCCTTCCCGGACATCCGAGAAAATAAATACTGAAAAATAATATTAATTAGTTTTCATGTTTCCTTTACTGATTTATTATGAAGTTTAGATATTTATGCAAACTTTTTTTGAAAATTATAGTAACCTGAATTTTAGTGGTTACTTACTTGTTATCTACCATCTAGCAAAAAAGAGCTATTTTGCAGGTATGTACTAGCAATCAAGAATTTCGCTGCAAGTTCTTGAATTTATTACTTCAAATTGTGCAGGGTGACTATTTAGCGCCACACAACATTAGAAACCGTCTCCAGTAATTATGAAGAAATTCCCTTCTGCTGATTTGGTTGCCCGTTGCATCTCACCACACACCATCAGAGCGGCAATTACCAGCTAACTTATCCTTAGTAGGAGGTTTACCATTCTTGTTGTGCAAGTGAGAATCTTACCCAATCCCCAGAGCTAACGCACGGTATTTATGAAACCCTTGCTAGATAAGGATCTTGACGACAAAATAGGCTAAATTAAAAAACGCCGAAACCTTTGCTATTAAAGGATTATTATACTTTAGATGCGTTTGCCCTGACCCAATCCTAAGACTAAGGGTTGCTCTACAATCACAAACCTAAGTAAGACATTTAACTTTTTTAATGCTTAGTTTCTAATAATACATTTTTTCTTGAAAAAGTTACACTCAAGAATAAACTTCTAGCAAAAGTATCTGATGACTTTCGTCACGACTGCAAAAACATAGTTCGTAAGCGCGGATTTAATGCTCAAAAGCCTTGATTTAAAGCCATTTTCATCTAGATTACAGTAGATTTTGATTGTTTTCTATTTAGCATTAGAAGCAAAACAACTTTGGCACGAAAACTAAAGTGTATCTACAATTTTAGGCTGCTAAATACGGATACCAATGATGCTTTTGTGACTGATGGGCGAGAGCCAATGGTGTATGCGTTGCACTTAAGTTACTGTTAGATTGGCTAGATTAGCGAAAGATACAGAAAACCAATCTAATTTTTGAAATACTATATCCTGGCAACCAGTCAGGCCATTTTGCCATTGGGCAATAACATGGATTGGTTTATTTGTGACTCGTGCTTTATAGCTTAACAGAGATTGGTGAATTAAGAGTTGGGGGGTGTGGAATCTCTGTACTAACTCAAATGTGACCGCTATATTTATCTGATAGTGCTTCCAACAAAGTCGCAGTGAATTCTGAAAAGGTAATTCACTAATTTTACGTGCAAACAAATCTTAATTTTATTCCCAAACCATCCTAATGAAGACACTTCCGATTAGTAGATACAGATTTTTCCAAAAGCTCCAGCCTTTATCTTTGTTGAAAAAAATCACTGGTAAGTCGGTTACTGGTTGTTTGCAGGTATTTAGCACATCAGGCTCTTGGTCAATATATGTAGACGAGGGTAAACTAATTTATGCCTGCTATTCAGAGAAAATGTTTGAGCCACTCTACAGAAATTTGCAACGTTTGAGTCAACAAATTTCTACTCTCCCTCGTGAAATTCACGAACAGTTGCGGGCGATATTTGAAACTGGTATTGAAAATCAGGCAATACCGAATCCAGATTATTTGGCTATTTGTTGGTTAGTCAATCAGAAATATATCAGTCCCTCTCAAGCGGCGATACTAATAGAGCAATTGGCGTTAGAAGTTCTGGAGTCATTTCTGAACTTAGACCAGGGGAGTTATGAATTCATTCCTGAAAGCTTTCTGGATGACATGCCAAAATTTTGTCATCTGAATCTCCGTTTACTAGTTGAACGATGTCAAACACCCCAAAGAGAAGCGGCTTATCGTCAGACATCGCCGACTTCTCAATCAAACCCTTCAGAATTGTTCAAAATAAATGAGCTAAAACCTAAAAGCAAAAGGACACCAAACTGGTCTACAACAAACGGCTATAAGCCGCCAATCTATTCTATTAATACCAATGAACATAGGAATCAGCAAATCACCAAACCACCTGCGGATAAAAAAATCTACACAATCTTTTGTATTGATGACAGCCCTACAATATTGAATACTATTAAAAGTTATTTAGATGAGCAAATATTTTCTGTTGTGGGAGTTACCGATTCTTTAAAGGCTTTAATGCAGATTGTTCACACCAAACCCGATATCATTTTGTTGGATATTTCAATGCCTAATTTGGATGGGTATGAACTTTGCTCTTTGCTGCGTAAACACTCAAATTTTAAAAATACACCTGTGATTATGGTGTCAGAAAAATTAGGATTTCTAGATAGAGCTAAAGCTAAGATAGTAAGAGCATCAGGTTATTTAACTAAGCCTTTTACACAAGGGGATTTACTAAAAATAATATTTCAACATATTGTTTAATTTTATAGTCTAAAAAATAACTCTACAAAATTCAAGATATTTTGTGGATATTTAAGGTTGAGTATTACCTGAATTGCTATACTATTTTAGTTAAAGAATATTGTCTAAGTGAAGCGATAAATCTCTCACTACAAATCTTTTTTTGGATAGCATTAATGACTTTAGTAACTTTGAGGAAGTGGTATCTCCCTTAGAATTGCCAAAAGCGATCGCTCCATAGCTTCACTGACAACTTTATTACCTTCTAAGTTGAGGTGAATGTGGTCGTGATACAAAGCTTGCGGGTTGGTAATTGAATTGAATATCGGTAAAAAGTCTATATAGTTAATTTGTTGTACTTTAGCAAAATCGTTCAAGCGCTGGCGTGCAATAATTTCATAATCGCGGGGGCCTGGTTCACCAATTTCTCGCACTAAGGGAGTCATAGCTAGAAGAAATTGGCTGTTACTTTGGCGAGTCAGGGCTTGAATTTTGCCGATCGCCTCCAAATTAATCCCCACGCGATCGCCTGCTTCATTTTGCACTGCTTCCATTTCAGGAATTGGCTGTTGCTTAACGATATAACGTTGCCACACTTCCATCAATGCTAGGGGCGGTTTACTATCGGGATAGTTGCGATCGCGTCCTATCGGTAAAGATGTAGGAGCAGTAGCAAAGAGATCATCGGTATTAATTAACAACACTACTGCTTGAGCGTTAAAGTTGCTAAACTTCTGCAAATAAGCTAACTCGTTCCTTGGCCCCCAAGAGTTAGCTGAAGCATTCAGCACTTCTACTTCCTGATAACTACTATTAGTGGATGATGCCAGAGAACGCATCATCATCGTGGATATTGTATTAGTCTGATCTGTCCACCAGCCACCATTAGCAATAGAATCCCCTAACAATAAAATTCGCAAACTAGAAGGTGTAGGTGTCTTCTTGAGCGGATTACCCCGCATAGAATACTCATTAATTTCAATGCGATTACCAAAACGACGGGTACGCTGGTTAGGAGCCAATAAATAACCAATCTGCTCATCGCCAATGTAAATCAGAGGATTACCAAAGCCAAAAAGCGATCGCAGTCCGATCTCGACTACTACAAACAATCCCACAACCACCACCAAAAATACAATTAACGCGACTTTCACCTACTTACACCCTCTTATACTCAGTTGCTTTTCAACGATAGTAACTGACGCATTGGGCATTGGATAGAGGTATAGAAACGGGATGTACTAAGCAATAGCGTTCGGATAAGCAGGGGAAGCACTTGAAGAAAGAAAGTTATTATTCAGTAATTCTTTTCTTTCCAGCGAACAGATCCCCTGCTTTTTAGCACTCTCCAGGCATCTGATTAAGCGGATTAATATGTATTGGAACGGTTTAATAAGCTTTAAAACAGCAATTGTATAGCTGTTAACTGTCTATCTAATGGTTTGCCAAAAGTTTAATATATTTAGGCTATTTTTGTGTAATAGCATAGCAGTGTTTTATAGTGATATAATTTTTGATTATAGTATTACATAAATTACAATTGTCATCATTTTATCAATTTGGCAAAATTTTTTTGGGGGGGGTAGGGTAGGATGATTAAAATAATCACGCGCAAATATTTAGGAAAACAAAGTGTCTATGATATAGGAGTTGAGCATGACCATAATTTTGCAATCAAAAATGGGTTAATAGCTTCCAATTGTTTCAATAAATCCCATTCGACTGCTTATGGTTATGTAACTTATCAAACAGCATATTTAAAAGCTAATTACCCATTAGAATATATGGCGGCGCTGTTAACAGCTAACAGTGGTGATACCGATAAGGTACAGAGATATATTACTAACTGTACAAATATGGGCATTTCCATAGATCCGCCAGATATTAATCGTTCTGGTGTTGATTTTACGCCAACAGCAGGAAAGATTTTGTTTGGATTTTCGGCGGTGCGTAACGTGGGACAGAGTGCGATCGCTTGTATTTTGGAAGCAAGAAATGAGACAGGATTTAAATCCCTGGCTGATTTTTGCGATCGCGTGGATTTACGAGCTGTTAACCGCCGCACTATGGAATCGTTGATTTACTGTGGAGCCTTTGACAAAATTGAACCCAACCGTCAACAGCTAATTAACGACTTAGAATTAGTGTATGATTGGGCACAATCTCGCGCTAAAGACAGAGCTAGTGGTCAAGGAAATCTTTTAGATTTATTAGGTGACGGATTTTCTTCTACTCCCACCAATAGAGCAAATAATGCCTTTGAAACTGCTCCAAAATCGAAACCTGTGATGGACTTGCCACCACAGAAAAAGTTGCAAATGGAGAAAGAATTATTAGGCTTTTATGTATCAGATCATCCATTGAAATCCTTACGGCAAATAACACCACTTTTGACTCCAATTAACCTTTCGCAACTAGGAGAGCAAAGAGAAGAAACAAGACTTTGTGCAGTTGTCATGTTGAATAACGTCAAAAAAGTGGTTACTAAAAAAGGCGATCAAATGGCAATTTTGCAAATAGAAGACCTCACTACACAATCAGAAGCTGTAGTCTTTCCCAAAACCTATGAACGGATTAGTTCCTTACTCCAAGTTGATACTAGATTGATTATTTGGGGAAAAGTAGATCGACGTGACGAGCAAACTCAATTTATTCTTGAAGATGCAGAGCCAGTGGAAACAGTACAAATGGTAATGGTGGAATTAAATCCCCAGCAAGCAGGTAATATCGATGAACTACATCGTTTGAAAATAATTCTGCAAGAACAGGCAGTAGACAAAGAAAAGGCAAAAATGCCAGTGATCGGAATTATACAAACTGAAAATTCTCGGAAACTTGTTCGCTTAGGTTGGCAATTTTGCGTACAAGATTCTAGAATAACCGTTCAAGCTTTGCAAAATGCCAGTTTTCCTGCTCATATCAAATCGCTGACTGGTATCTGAAGCCAGAAGCGAAGAGTCCACCAAAACTAAAAAGCAGCTTAATAATAGTTTTACTAAACTGTCAACTGTAAATTGCCCTAAGCATCCAGGCTTGCAGTAGTTTTTTTAGTTACTTATGCGGATGATGAATTCCTTGAGGCGATGGTATATTTTGATGCTAAGACCCTTAAGGCTGCGACTGGGGGAAGGAGTTATAACTTGATGATCGTGAACGAGCTACATAAATTTGTTTCATACTGTAAAATTATTCAACCCCAAACTCAGGAGGACATTAAAAAATTTTTTGAAGGAGTTATCTTATTTCCTTATGATAAGGAACTTCTATTGCAAGCTTATTTATTTCTGAATATTAAAGACTTATTTCCCTCGTGCGCTGAATTACTGTTATTTGAAAAATCTCCAATTTCAGATTACACAGATTTAGGAAAGTGTGATTTTGTCTATCAGACCTTTAAAGGAAGCCTGTTTTTAATTGAAACAAAGTTTATTGATACAGAAGCAACAGGAGCTACTGAAAGAAAAAGAAGAAATAAACACAGAAACAAAGTATTTGAGCAAGTCATTACTTTGAAAGGTCGCTTTAGTGAATATTGGAATATAAGGCTAGATCAATTAGAATGCGGGGTTTTCACAACAGATGCAGAAGTTGCTTGGCGAGGAAATGGCGTGAACGTCATATCTAAATCAATATCTATAGAGCATCTGGAAAAATGGCGAAGAAGCTATCATAGTAGTGAAAAATTTTTATCTCATCAAGATGGATCAAAGCTTGAGGGTAAAGTTAATCTAAAAGGTTGAGCTAAGGCCCAATTAGCTTGTCTGCACACCCATCGTTGATGAAGAAACGGCGCAATGGTTTGCCTTACATTGGGTGGGCTATCGATTAAATCCGTTAGATTCACTTTAGTAATTTTTGGTGGATTTATAAATTTCAAAGTAAGGAAAATCTTCACCTACTCATACCATTTCACGAAAAATTTGGTACAGATGTAAACCTTGAAAGCATTGTTGTATTTAAGTTTTTTAATTGCGTTAGCGGAGCGGGGGGTTAGCCCATTGTGAATTGGTATCAGGTGACAAGACAAAATCATCTATTTTGAATCGGCGGTAGTTGCACTTTTGGTTTTAGCACTAGATAAAGTCTTTCTCCAAATCAGTTGGGAGCAAGTTTTAAATTAGTGCAAGCTATACGGTTAATTCTCAGTAAAACTGCTTAAATCAGCAAGCTCAGGAATGAGTATTTTCGTCGGGCACTTCAAACTTGTAACCATAGCCCCGCACGGTTTTAATAAACTCCGGTATGCTGGCATCGACTTCCATCTTCTTGCGAAGCTGACCAATATGTACATCAACCACTCGGCCATCTCCCACGTAGTCGCAACCCCAAATTTTTTGGATAAGTTGTGGGCGACTCCAAGCCTGATTAGGATGACTTGCCAAAAAATGTAAGATATTAAATTCCAGTGCTGTTAAAGCAAGAGGTTTCTCGTTAAGTGTTACCTCCCGTCCCTCTGGGTTAATTGCTAACTGCTTAAAAATGATCCGTTGTGTTGGGGAGGGGTTGATGTAGCGTATCCGTCTTAAAAGAGCTTCCACTCTAACTTCAACTTCTGCAAGGCTAAATGGTTTAGTCATAAAATCATCAGCACCTGCGCTTAAGATTTTAATTTTATCAGCTTCGTCAGTCCTACTAGTCAGTATTAGCACTAAAACATTAGTACGGCTCTGCATTTCTTGGCAGAGGTTATAACCATTAAGATCCGGCAAATTCCAATCCAGAATCACTAAGGCCGGGTTGAATTGCTCAAACAACGATAAGGCAGTCTTACCATCTGCTGCGGACTCTATCTGATATTTCCGACTTAAAAAACGATAGACCAGATTTCGCACACCAAAGTCGTCATCGACAACCAGAATTTTGGGAGTAGTAGCGGGAACCATAACCATAATGCTGCCTATTGTGGATTGGGCGATTCGTTGCACCAGTTTTGCTTTACGTGTTTTTGTTAATAGTGTATTCACGCGCGTCTTTGCTGAGTACGATCGCTACTGTAGTATCTATTTACAATTAATCTTCCATGAAGTTTATCAAAACTTTAGCCATTGTAATGCTAATAAATTTTATCAGTATTGATTGTATAAAGTTTATATAATTTTTGAATTTTGTTGTATAGTTATGAGCTTTAATACTTAAAGCCCTTTCAAGGTGGCTTGTAAAATCTCTTTTTACTCCTGTGTCCTCTGTGCCTCTGCGGTTAAAAAGTCTTGTATTTAACCGCAGAGGCACAGAGAAGCCAGTGCGCCCTTGCGGTTCCCCGACTTGTACCCCTACGGGGAAGCAAGCTACGCTCTTAGCGTTCCCGCAGGGTAGCAACTGGTGCAACACAGAGAGAAGAATGGCTTGAGGACTTTTAAAATATCCCTAAGAGCAAACGAGGAGCTTGCTTTGATGTAACTTATTTAATTAGGAAAAGCTATAAAGCTTTATTGTTAGCGATCGCAGATATTGAAAATGCACGTAATTCTTATACTAATAGCTGAATAGTTTAATCTTATTCACAATCTATTTTAATAATTCAATACCATAAAGATAATATTAAATATATTAAGTATATTTAATCAGAACTTACGCAAAATAATGGAAAAACGAACCGCAAAGGCGCAAAGGACACAAAGAAATGAGAGTTTCAGATAGTTATTGCGTAAGTCCTATTAATATAAAAACAATTTTTGATAGTATAATATGACTAATTTTGCAATGTATTAAATGGTATAAAATATTTGAATTAGGTACTCTACCTCAAGAGTGATTTTAAGGAAATTCAGCCCATAGAAAGAGTAATTCAATATGTTTAGTCCGTTAAATTTCTATCAATATCGTCAAGTCAGGGATAATTATGGTTAACAATTTAGTCGGCGGCATTATTCCCCCACAGCCACCAATAGAATCACAGTCTGATGTTCACACATTGAAGTCTCGTCTAGAATGGGGCGAACCAGCTTTTACGATACTGGATGTGCGCGATCGCAACACCTTCAACGAAGGTCACATTATGGGAGCGATGCCAATGCCAATAGATGAATTGGTACAGCGTGCAGTACCTTCTTTAGATAAAAGCCGTGATATTTACGTTTATGGTGCTAGCGAAGAAGAATCTGCCCAAGCCGCTCAACAACTGCGTTCTAATGGATTTGAGCATGTCTCCCAACTCAAAGGTGGTCTTGCTGCATGGAAGGCTATCGGTGGCCCAACAGAAGGCATTGTTGAATCAAAAACTCCCCCAGGTGCAGATGACTACAATGTTGTAGATCGCCTAAAAAATCACCAAGAAAATCTGCCAAAGGGAGGCCCTACCGCGACAGAAGCCATTAAAAAAGGAGCTAGTGACCTCAAGGATAATATTCAAGAGGGAGCCAGTAATCTTAAGGAAGGCATTCAAGAGGGAGCCAGTAATCTTAAGGAAGGCATTCAAGAGGGAGCCAGTAACGTCAAAGAAGCCATTAGTGAATCTGATAGTCCTAAAGAACACTAATGATTCCAATATTGGATCTTAGACAAAAAATAACTTAGAAAATTAGCAATAGACCTCTTGCATAAATCAATAATGAAAACCCCACTCAACCTTGGGCTTATATTAAAATATCCCCTCCTTGCTTGTGGTGAAAGGTTAGGGGTAGGGTGTTAAAGAATTTTTACAAGAGGTCTAATCTTGATTTCTCATGGTTAGAGAAATCATAATCTAGAAATAAAAAGATAGAACATTTCCTCTTGTAATGCTTGTAGTCCACAGCAAAAACTTTTGCAAGAGGTTTATTGTTGGCTCAATGTTCAAACAAATCTTTAAACTGCAACAAATCTAAAGAAACTATTGTTGGCAGAAATTCAAAACATTCTTGAGCAATTTCCCAACGCTCTTCTCGTTTGAGCATTTCTGTTAGCTTGTGCTGCACACTAAGTAAGTAGCGCACATCATTGGCAGCATAACTCAGTTGAGCTTCAGACAAACTAGCGGCGTTACCCCAATCAGAACTTTGAGAGCTTTTATCTAGTTCTACTTGTTCTAACTCTTGCACCACATCTTTAAGTCCGTGGCGATTTGTGTAAGTACGGGCTAATTTACTAGCAATTTTGGTACAAAAAACAGGTCTAACCTGAATCCTTAGATTAGCTCGCAAAGTGGCAAGGTCAAAGCGAGCAAAGTGGAACACTTTTACGACATTCGCCGTTTCCAAAAGTTTTTTTAAGTTTGGCGCATCAGCTTGTCCCTTGGCTATGCGGATTGCAGTCACTTTCCCGGATTCGTTGCACAACTGGACAAGACACAACCGATCGCGCTGTGGCAGTAATCCCATCGTTTCTGTATCAACTGCGATCGCTGTAGATTCTAAATACTCTACTAGAGCTGCGTCGCCTAGATCGCGATCGCTCACCTGAAAATCTTGTAATGTCATGAATTATTCAAAAAGAATAGCAGTGTCCAGCAAATATAAGTTTTGTCAGACACTAGATTATTATTGTGCAAAACAATCAGAAATTAAATCTATCTAGTGCGAAAAAAAAGCTGTGTAAGATAGACTTCGCCTTTATTATTAGTAGCAACGCCAATTCCAGTCAGGTTGTAATTTCCTTTAAGGTTCTTTAGATGTCCGGGACTCTTTATCCAACCAGTAACAGCTTCATCCACAGGGTTACTATATCCCTGATTGAAAGCAACATTTTCCGCCGCACTACTGTAGCGAATAGGGATAGCATTAACTCGCCGTTCAAATCCCTGATGGCTAAATGGTATTTTACCTTTAGCCATATTCTGACTATGAATTCTTGCCTGTCGAGTGATATTTGCATTTAGGGTCAACTTTGGCAGTCCTTTAGAAGCCCGATACCGATTAATTTCGTTAAAAACGGATTTTTCTAGCTCCGTAGTTTTAAAAGTAGGAGTCGATATTGCAACCTGACTCGAAAAAAGCGACAACAGCTTATTACGGGTGGATGTATTCGTAGAAGGATTATTTGGTATTGGAACAGTCGTTAACCCACTAGCAAGGACAAGCGCACTTAAAGCGATGCCAAAAGCAGTTTGTCGGAACATGGAAAATTGCGTAATATGTAGAGATATAAGACTTATACTCTACCCTATTGTTCCGACGATATATACCACGATACTATTAAGGATTGATGAATTTTGGCAATCTGGCTACATCCTTGTATAGGAAGTACAAAGAATTATTTTAAATTGTCAATACTTGAATAAATCAGCATCGTAAAATTACGGTTATTTTTGCTGATAATTTAAGATTTTCATAAATTACTAAAAAAATAATGTAGTATTCAATAGACAAATGTTATTGAAACTACATTATTCTATATCTAGCAAAAGCTTTGCTAGCAGGCTGAAGTCTAGGAAATTTAAGAAAAAACCTAAATTTTACCAAATATATCAGCGAAAGAAGATTTGTGTGAAGTAGATTTCGCCTCTACTGTTGCTAGCAACACCAATCCCAGTCTTTTCAAAATTACCTCTAATATTAGCAAGATGCCCTGGACTTTTAAGCCAGCCTTGAACAGCTGTCGTCACAGGGTCATTATACCCATAGTTGTAAGCGACATTTTCACCAGCTGAACTGTAGGGAATACCAACTGCTTTAATACGTTCTGAAAATCCCGTATGTCCAAAGGGAACTTTACCTTGAGCCATATCCTGACTGTGAATCCTGGCTCGATTATCAATGGCAGAATTACGAGTCAGCTTTTTGAATCCTTGGGAAACTCTGTAGTCATTAATTTGTTTAAAAATCGCCTGTTCTAAAGCAGCAATATCAACCTTAGATCCTGCAACTTGAGTTGTATTATTTGATACGTTTGAAGATATCGGTGTTACAGGAGTTGTTACAGGAGTTGTTTTAGGAGTTGTTGCAGAAGTTGTTTTAGGAGTAAAGAAAATTTGTGTGAAGAAGATTTCGTTTGTACCATTGTTGCTAACGACAACACCAATCCCAGTATTTTCAAAATTACCTCTGATATTCGCTAGATGTCCTGGACTTTTGAGCCAGCCTTGAACAGCTGTCGTCACAGGGTCACTATATCCATAGTTGGAAGCGACATTTTCACCAGCTGAACTGTAGGGAATACCGACTGCTTTAACACGTTCTGAAAATCCCGTATGTCCAAAGGGAACTTTACCTTGAGCCATATCTTGACTGTGAATCCTGGCTTGATTATCAATAGCAGAATTACGAGTCAGCTTTTTTAATCCTTGGGAAACTCTATAGTCATTAATTTGTTTGAAAACCGCCTCTTCTAAAGCAGCAGTGTTAACGCTAGACGCTGCAATTATAAAAGTGCTATTTGATACATTTGCATATGTTGGCTTAAAAGTTGAATTTGTTACAGGAGTAGCGATCGCCCCACTACTGAAAAGAATAGTGCCTAAAGCAACGCTGTAGATTGTTGTTTTAATCATTTGCCGAAACTAACTGAAACTCTAGCTCCAGAAAGCTTAACCAAGCTAGTATCAATCTGACAACTTGATTATAGGTCTATATACCTCTATTTATGGCGTTTTTTGTCCAAAAACTACCAGTAAACTTTAAAATGCATAAAATTACGAAAAAAAGTACTGTTTCTAAAGAAATTTTCCTCTACCATTAGTATGATTTTCAAACTTCATTTTGTAATACACAAATATTTTTTTACTTAGTTAATAGTAGTTAAAAAAAGTTATATATTTATAATGCTACTCAATATTAATACTTAAGAAAATATCACAATCATGAATTATGATTGAATATCAACATATTACATAATTAAGTATTAACACTGTTAAGTATAAATACTATAAGTATTAATAAGTACGGCTTAATTAAGAATGCTCGTAGGTTGGTTGAACTTTAGTGTTACGCAACAAACCACCGAAACTGGTGGGTTTCGTTCCTCAGCCCAACCTACGCAGTTAAGGTTTTTGGCGCTAAACTAAGCGTATTGGGAGATATATTCCTAAAAATGTGCATTCTCAAACTTTGCACAAAACTTTGGGCTACCAACTCGTCGTGAGTTGGTTGCGGTAGCATAAGGTGTTGGAATTGTTGATCCTATTTATTGCTTTTTCTCAATGATTTTACGTATACTTACGCATCATTTAAGAACTTGGCTACTGTATGTACATCCTTATCACCACGTCCAGAGCAGTTAATTACAATCCGGGGACTGTCAGTTAGTTGGGGACACAGGGTTTCGAGGTAGGCGATCGCATGGGCTGTTTCTAATGCTGGGATAATTCCTTCCAATTTTGACAATCGTTGGAATGCCTCTAAAGCCTCTGCATCAGTCACACTATAGTATTCAGCGCGACCAGTATCTTTCAAATAGCTATGTTCTGGCCCCACACCGGGATAATCTAAACCTGCACTAATTGAGTGTGCCTCAATGATTTGCCCATCCTCATCTTGCAGAAGATAGCTCATTGCTCCGTGCAACACACCAACTCGTCCTTTCGTCAAGGTTGCTGCGTGTTTTTCAGTATTGACACCTTCTCCTGCTGCCTCAATCCCAATGAACCGTATAGAAGGCTCATTGATAAACTCATAAAATAGTCCCATCGCATTGGAACCACCACCTACGCAAGCCAAGAGAATATCAGGCAATACACCCCACTTTTGGATTGCTTGGGCGCGAGTTTCTTGGCCGATTACTGCATGGAAATCACGTACCATCATCGGGTAAGGATGGGGGCCTGCTACCGAACCGAGAATGTAGTGAGTTGTTTCTACATTTGTCACCCAATCGCGGATTGCTTCAGAAGTGGCATCTTTGAGGGTTCCCGTTCCCGCTTCCACCGGACGCACTTCTGCTCCCATCAATCGCATTCTGAACACATTTAAAGCTTGACGTTCCATATCATGAACGCCCATGTAAATTATGCATTCCAGCCCAAAACGAGCGCAAACGGTAGCTGTGGCAACTCCGTGTTGTCCAGCACCTGTTTCGGCAATAATCCGTTGCTTACCCATGCGCTTTGCCAACAATACCTGACCAAGGGCATTGTTAATTTTATGAGCGCCAGTATGATTTAAATCCTCACGTTTTAAGTAAATTTGTGGCCCCGTGCGATCGGGTCGCGCATAATGAGCAGTCAGGCGTTCAGCGAAATATAATGGTGTGGCACGTCCTACATAGTCCCGTAACAACTGCTGTAGTTCTGCTTGAAAACCAGGGTCATTGCGGTATTGCTGATAAGCTGTTTCTAGTTCAGTGAGAGCAGGCATCAGCGTTTCAGGTACATACTTACCGCCGAAGCGTCCAAAGCGACCTAGCGTATCGGGAACCTGAGCAGTTGAATTTGGAGATAGGGGAGTGGTAGTCACGGGCTGTTTTCGATAACGGGAATGACTTAATTATTATAGAAAGTCTGGGACATATCTAGGTTATATCTGGAGACTGGAAGCTAAATTTTTCCTCGATACCCAATGCTAAATGCCCAATTACTTTGAATCTTTAGCAATGGATTTGTGATGTTAGCCTAGAAATTGATCTCCTAGCAGAATGGTTGCATAGAAGTTTCCACTGCCTTTGAAATTTTTCTTAATAAAGATTTATGTCTTCTTCAAATCCCAAATCTTCTGACAAAAGCTTTGTCTACCGTGAATTTGGCAACGATAACTCCGCCGCCATAGAAAGACCAATTCCAGAACTCCCCGCACAACAACAAAATCTCAAAGTCCAAGCTTCTCGCAAAGGACGCAAAGGCAAAACCGTTACAGTGATTAGTGGTTTTCAAGCCAAACCAGAAACCTTGGCTGATTTGGTGAAGCAGTTGAAAACCCAATGCGGCACAGGTGGGACAGTTAAAGACAACGAAATTGAAATCCAGGGCGAACACAAGCAAAAAATTGTCGAGATTTTGAGCAAACTAGGTTACAAAGCTAAAATTAGCGGTGGCTAATCTTGAGTGCGGTTTACCGCATCTTAACCGTGACCTAGATTAAGAGAGGAAATGTTATCTTTGAAAGGTACAAATATGCTTGAGCATTGGTGAATAACTTTGCCAACAAGCTGTTTTTTGAGAGATGAATAGGAGGTTTAAATGGATTTAGTTCGGATTTTGTGTGCCATTTTCGTGCCGCCTCTGGGAGTTTTTTTGCAAGTAGGCTTTGGTATAGATTTTTGGATTAATATAGTTTTGACACTTTTTGGTTACATTCCTGGGATTATTCACGCAGTATGGATAATTGCTAAGAAATAATTCTTTGTAGGGGTAGGTTTGAGGCTCTGAATACAGTGATAAGTTGAGTTAGAGCCTCAATGAATACATTTTTATGCAGAGTATGAAAACGAGAAAAATAAATTACCTGCAAGATGACTACCTTGGCTAAAGCTTTGGAATCTAAAGATATGGGTTTTTGTGTGTCGATTAATACCGAATTAGCTCTCATTTTTTAACATAGCATACAGCCTAAACTCTAGAAGCAAGGGGCAAATGTGCAATTGCCATTGCACAGTTGAGACGTTCAAATCTTTGATTAACCCAGTGCTTATATCTAGCACCCAGCCATGAACCATAGGCGCTTTTCGCTCATATAGTACCTGACGCATGATAGAAGTTTGGTAAAGATTTTTTACTTGCGCTACAACGTTTATTTCTGCCAAACGATTCAAACGTTCTTCTCTTGTTGGCAAGGCATCAATTTCTTCTTGTTTCTGTAGATACAGTTCCCGAATCGGATTTACCCAGTTATCAAGAATTCCGATAGTTCTCCCCTCTAAAGCTGCTTTAATTCCTCCGCAATCGTAGTGACCACAAACGATAATGTGTTCTACTTTAAGATGTAAAATTGCGTATTCTAAGACCGCTAAAAAGTTTATATCTGTCAAAGAAATCTGATTGGCAATATTACGGTGTACAAATAACTCTCCTGGTTCTGTACGAGTAAAACTTGTTAATGCCAGACGACTATCAGAACATCCAATGTATAGAAAAGGTGGTGTTTGTCCCTGAGATAAGTCTTGAAAGTAAGTTGGATCTATTGCTAGTTTCTCAGCAACCCAAGCCTGATTATTTCTGAAGAGTTCATCAATACTGTTATATTTCATCTTTCGCCAAATTCGAGAGATAATCTCATAAATATTTTAGCTGATCTACAGTTTTCTATAAATCAATATGAGCTTTTATCCATCTAAAATTTTTATAAAGATGAGATTTTTTCTATAGCATTAATAAAATTATTGTATAAATTGTAAGCAATCAATTTAAAAATTAGAAAAAAATATGTATAAATTTAAAAAATTAGCTAAAGTCAAGTAATCTTTTTATCAAATATAATCTAAGCGTTCAGACTGACTACCTATTTAAAATTCTCATCTATAAGACTAATGTTTGATTTCTGAAAAAGCTCGGTACAGAGCGAAAAGCCTAATTTATTATTCCTTATTCCCTACTCCATACTCCCCGCTCACGTAAATAATTTCAAAAATTAAATAAGATTCCTATAGTATTTCTAGATATTTTTACAAAGCAGAGATTCTGCTTACAGAATGATTTTAAATCACACCCCAAACTGTGCATTTGAGTTAAGCAAGTGCGGCGGAAGTTTTGAATACTGGCTCCTTCAATACACAGAGACACTTTCTGAAGGTGGTAAGCTAACTTAACAAAGATGCCAAATCTGAGGTTGAGATATTAAATTATCAGCTTCAATCGGGGGCAACAACTTTGTTATCCTGATGATGGTTGATTGACCAACGGTGATCAACAGTCATAGAGGAAAACTCACAAATTTCTTCTAGGCGTTTTTGCTGTACGGCAGCTTTACGCAAAGTAATAATTAGTTGATTTACCTGATGCCGTAAATCTGGATTATCATTTACAGCTAACATGGTTTGTCTTTCTAAAAGTTGAAGTATAAGTTCGTAGTGAATAGGAGAAGGTAAAGGAATTTGCTCCATGAAGTTAATTTTTGATTTCATATTTGAGATTTTGTATTAGTCATTTAGCTTTTATCAATAAATTGTTACATAAGAAATAACTAGTTGCTTATGGCTTTGATTTGATTAGCAATGAAGATTTAGCAAAGATATGATGATATTTGATGGCAATGTGCTGCGTGTCCACGTATAGTGTACCCAATTGACCAACTATTGTATGCAGTTAGTTGCTTTATGCTAAGGAGCGTGGGGAAGGTGTTTATTTCAAAAATTTTTCGGCAATATATGAGCGATCGCAGCGCCGGGATCTGGTTGTTTTACTAAAGATTCTCCAATGAGTACAGCCGATGCACCTGCTGTCAGTACCAGACTCAGATCATCTGGGTTGTGTAGTCCTGACTCGCTGACAACAAGGATGTTTTTCTCCTGCAATTGGCTACCCCTTGCAGCTAAAAGTTGGCAAGTAGTTTGCAAGTCAACAGAGAAATCTTCCAAATTACGATTATTGATTCCTACTAAGGAAACTCCATCTAAAGCTAATACACGGTCAAGTTCTGCCAAACTATGGACTTCAACCAAAGTTGCCATTTTTAGGTTGTTAGCAATTTTAAGGAAGTATTTCAAATCTTGATCGCTTAAAATAGCCGCAATCAACAAAATAGCATCTGCACCCTGAACCCGCGCCAAGTATATCTGGTAAGCATAAACGACAAACTCTTTGCACAGTACGGGCAAATCTACGGCAGCCCGAACCTTGGCTAAGTTTTCAAAACTGCCTTGAAAGAACTTGACATCCGTTAACACAGAAAGACAACTAGCGCCACCTTGCTTATAAGACAGGGCGATCGCTACTGGGTCAAAATCTTCTCGTAAAATACCTTTGCTAGGTGAAGCTTTTTTAACTTCGGCAATCAATGCTGGCTTAGTCTTACCTTGACGCAAGGCGGCAACAAAATCACGGGTTGGCGGCGCAGTCAGTACCTGCTTCCGTAATTTTTGCAAAGGAACTTTTTCCCGCATTTGGTCATATTCTATTTCTTTCTGCCAGACAATTTCCTCCAAGATGTTGTTTGGCGCAGCATCAGGTACGACAGCCTGATAACGCAATATCGATACATCAATAGCTGGGTTAGGTGAACGGCGACGGATTTGCATAATTTGTCATTTGTCATTTGTCAGTGGTCATTGGTCATTGGTCATTGGTCATTTGTCCTTGTTTATTGACAAAGGACAAATGACAGAGAACAAATGACTAAATGGCTCGTTTATAAGCTTCGTCCAGCACTTCCGAAAGTGTCGGGTGCGCGTGAACTAGATGTGCAAGACTTTGGACAGATTGACGGTTTGCGATCGCAGCTGAGGCTTCATGAATTAAGTCTGAGGCGTGTAGTCCAAAAATGTGGACACCTAAGACTTCTCCGGTGTCTTTGCGATATATCACCTTGGCAATCCCATCGGCTTCATTTTCTGCCAACGCTTTGGAATTTCCTTTGTAGTAACTCCGACTTGTGGCGATTTCAAAACCTTCGGTTTGTCCTAACTCCTTTGCTGCGGTTTCTGTTAAGCCTACATAGCTAACTTCTGGGTGGGTAAACGCCGCCGCCGGGATGCTGCGATAGTCTACTATTCTTTCCCTCCCAACTATATTTTCTACGGCGATGATGCCTTGAGCAGAAGCCGCATGTGCCAACATCATCTTCCCATTAGCATCGCCAATTGCCCACAGATGCGGTACTACTTCACCTGCTGATAGTACTGCCATGCGATCGTCAACTGGGATAAAATTCCGCCGATCTAGTTCTACACCCACAGACTCTAAACCAAGATTTTTGGTCGCTGGGATGCGTCCTGTAGCTACCAAGCAAGCATCTACTTCGATGACATCTACATCTTCTTTGGTTTTGAAATCTGCTAACTCAATCACCACTGGTGAACCAGGGATGACTTTTTTAGCGTATATCCCTACTTTGGTTTCAATATCGCGGGGAGTAATCAGTATCCGTTCGGCAAGTTTGGCAATGTCTCGGTCAAATCCTGGCATTAACTGATCTAGGGCTTCAATCAAGGTGATTTCGCAACCCAAAGCTGAGTAAATATCAGAAAATTCTAAGCCGATGTAACCACTGCCAATAATTGCCACCCAGTCTGGTAGAGACTCTAACTTGACGCCTTGATCGCTGGTAAAGACAGTTTTGCCATCTACTTCAATCCCTGGAGGCACAAAAGGAATTGAACCAGGGGAAAGGATGATGTCTTTGGCTGTGATGGTTTTTTCACCGCCGTCTCCGATAATAGAGACTTTTTGCGCCCCAGCGATTTTTCCCCAACCGTTAATGATATCGACTTTTAGACGTTTGAGGCTGTTGGTTAAGTCGCCTTGAATTTTCGAGACGAGACTATTAGCATGGTTAGCGATCGCTTGGCGATCAAATTCCACGCTACCAATTTGAATTCCCAATGACTTCAGGTGGTGGGCATTACGTAACTCCCGCACACGTCCAGATGCTGCCAGCAACGCCTTAGAAGGAATACAGCCCCGATTAACACAGGTTCCTCCCATATCAGCAGCTTCAATAATCGCTGTTTTCAGACCGCAACTTACGGCGTGTAAGGCTGCGCCATGCCCGCCTACACCAGCGCCGATAATTACTAAATCGTAATCAAATCCTTGACTCACGTTAGTTTCCCCGTGTGCTTCGCCTATTTATTCTCAACTTGACCGACAATCAGCGCAACCCCTTTAACAGTTATCAGTTTTATTGCTTGACTCTAAATCCCTCACCATAGACCATCAGAACTGTTCACTGCTGACTGTTTACTAATTTCAGGTTCGGGTGTTGCTTCAAATTATGATTCACTCGCTTCTGACGAAAATATGGATGTTTTCAGTAATTATAATCAAATCTATATACTTATTTTTTTGATACTACAAAAGGATTGAGGATAGCTTTGTTAGCCCCAACTCTTGGAGACGCTGTTCGCGTTCGGGGAAGTCAACAAGAGGAAAAGGGGCAGTTCTTGCTGGGAGCAAGGGGGAAAACCGAGACGGTTATGGTGTGTAGAGACATTACATTGCAACGTCTCTACAAGCGTTATCGATACTCCTAACTCAGCACTCAGCACTGTTTTGCCCTATATCCATAACTTTGAATTTCTTTACAGCGCGTTAGCCTAACACTAAGCTGGATTTAGGTATTCATCCAGAAGATTTACGCAGGCGATCGCTCGATGTCTATTCCCCAAATTAGTGAATTTACTATCCGCCGTCATGCCAACGCCAAATCTTTCCAACGGGGCGAGGCATATTATGAGGCTGGTGCTGTCAATACAGTTACCCAACGTGGCGATCTGCTTCAGGCAGATGTTGTAGGCAATGAAGCCAAACCTTATCATGTCAACCTGAGTTTCGATAGCAGTGGGTTAACCTCAGCAAACTGCACCTGTGCCTACAACTTTGACGGGTGGTGCAAACACATTGTAGCGACGATGCTTGTTTGTGCGCGTAACCCAGAAAACATTGAGCAGCGCCCCACCCTAGAACAACTACTTAATCGCCTAGATTATATCCAAACTCAAAGGCTGCTGCAAGAGTTAGTAACAGAACACCCACCACTAATTGAAGTGATTGACCGCCATGTAAGTTGGATGACGAATCTTACTGACAAGCAAACAACCACAAAACTCTTGCTCTACATTACTATTGATCCGGCTCCTTTTAGGCGGCAAGTGCGGCAGATTCTCAAGGATACCGTGCGCTACTTTGAGGAAGGGTGCGAAGAAGATCCAATTGGTGAAGAATTGCTGAGTGTGGTGCAAACTGCGGTAGATTTTAGCGAACGGGGAGAGGGTGAGAATGCGATCGCTATTTTAGAAGCGATTACCTCTACCTGTGTGGAAAATTGGGATGATGTTGCAGAATACGGTGCCGAAAATGATGAACTTATTGAGGAATTAAATAATGCCTGGTGTGAAGCAATTCTCAGTGCTGAACTCACCCCAGAAGAAAAAGTTGATATTCAAATAAATTTAGAAGCTTGGCAAGATGAGTGGAATGCTGATTTTGGCATGATTATGGAAGCTTTACGCCAAGGTTGGGATTATCCACCACTGGTGCAAGTTCTTCAAGGTAATATTACCGAAAGGGGAGCGTGGGAAGAAGACGTGCCAGATTACGCGGATGATTTGGCACTAATTCGCCTAAAAATCCTCGAACGTCAGGAACGTTACCAAGAATACTTATATTTAGCAGAAGCGGAAGGGCAAACCCAACAGTATCTGACAATGCTAGGGCGTTTAGGCAGGGTAGAAGAAGCAATTGATGCTGCTCAAACCCAAATGAACTCAATGGAAGAGGCTTTTGCCCTAGCGAAAACACTCAGTGGACAGGGGGCATTACAGCAAGCACTAAATATAGCCCAGAGTGGATTAAATTTACCGGGTAAGTGTCAGTATGAATTGGGGATTTGGACAAGTGATTTGGCTATTGAATTGGGTGATAGTGAAGCTGCTTTATTAGCAATTAAGGCGGCTTTTCAAGTGAAGCCCTCCTTTTTTGATTACCAGAAGATGGCAGAATTGGCCGGGGAAAATTGGGAAAGTGTCAAAATAGACCTGCTGAGAATTATTCGTACTGTTAGTGGTGGGGGAACAGAATCAGCCAAGGTGGATATATTCTTGCATGAAGGGCTAATTGATGATGCAATTGCGATCGCTAGTGAACTCAGTTCTTATAATTCAGAGTTGATTCACCGAGTCATGGATGCTGCTATCCCTCATAATCCTAGTTGGGTAATTGCTAATGCTCGTTACCGTGCTGAAAAGATTATGGATGCAGGTAAAGCCGAATACTATTATTACGCAATTGAATGGTTGAAAAAGGCACGTAACGCCTACTTAGAATCTGGAAATAAAGCTGACTGGTTAAGCTATCGTCAAAACTTGATGCAAACCCACGCTCGTAAACGTAAATTGATGGGAATGTTTCAGCAAAAGGATATGCAGTAACCCTAAAGCATAACAAAACGCTAGTTTGCCTACTTTTAACAAGGGGATTTTGCCTCAAGTCTTGTTAATTGAAATAGTAGGTAGATTTACGCCGTACTCCCGCAGCAACAGATAATTCTAATATATCTGCTTGCTTATGCAGCTCGAACATCATCAATGCTTTTAAGTCTGCAATAAGTAGTTTATTTAGCTTTTAAATTGAAATTTACGCAAGATATCAACTTTAGTGACAAGAGATGAAGTAAGATTCACATCTGAAACAGTCTTTGAATAATCCCATAGTTTCTAACAAAAAATAGCCTGGTGCGATGATTGATAAATATCCTCAAAATCTTATAGTGTCCTGCTTACCACTGAGTATGCTTCTATTACTTGGCAGCATAATTTCTAGTCCAGTGAAAGCTCAAGCTGTTAATACTACACAATTACCACCTAGCAATTCTATCCCACAACAACTTCCACCGCCACAGGATGTCCAACCACCGTTACCTTCGCCAGTTCCATCACCTGAACCACCACAGCCACTCCCCCCGCCAGCAGAACTATTTCCACCTTCTACTCCAACTCCCACACCTGATAATCCACTCCCTGACAACCTTCCTCAAACTATTGTTGTTGAACGTTTTGAAGTTGTTGGTAGCACAGTATTCAGTCCCGAAGAGTTAGCCCTCGCTACTGCTGAATTTACTAAACGACCGATCTCGCTAACTGAAGTATATCAAGCACGTTCTAAAATTACTGATTTATACGTTAAAAATGGTTATATTACTTCTGGTGCTTATATCCCGCCCCAAACAATCCAATCTGGTGTTGTAAAAATTCAGGTAGTCGAAGGCAAATTAGAAGATATCCAGGTAACTGGAACTCGGCGGTTGAATCCGAATTATGTCCGTAGCCGATTAGCAATAGCTACATCAGCGCCTCTGAATCGGCAACGTCTACTAGAGGCACTGCAACTTTTGCAACTTAATCCTTTGATTAAAAACGTTTCTGCTGAACTTACCGCAGGATCGCGGACTGGTACAAGTCTTTTAGAGGTCAAAATCAGCGAGGCACAAACCTTTAGTAGTCCAATAATTCTTGATAATGGGCGATCGCCTAGTGTTGGCAGTTTCCGCCGTGGATTACGATTGAATGAAGCCAACTTACTCGGATTTGGAGATAGTCTGAGTTTAGGATACACCAATACTGATGGTAGCAACTCCTTTGACGGTAGTTACACATTGCCTCTTAATCCCCGCAACGGGACACTTAGCTTCAACTATGGCACTACATCAAGTGATGTCATTGAACCTGCTTTCAAAGATTTAAATATCGAATCGGCATCTCGCTACTACGAATTGACATTCCGTCAGCCCATAGTCCAAACTCCCACACAAGAATTCGCCCTTGGGTTAACAGCCTCCCGACGGGAAACTGAAGCCTCTTATTTCCCCTTCAGAGTAGTACGACTACCTTTCCCCGGTTTAGGTGCTGATGAACAGGGACGCACCAGGGTATCTGCCTTGCGATTTTTCCAAGAATGGACGAGTCGTAACAGCCGCGAAGTCATCGCCCTACGCTCTCAATTCAGTTTGGGTTTAGATGTGTTGAATGCCACAGTTAATCAAAATCGTCCTGATAGCCGTTTTTTTGCTTGGCAAGGGCAAGCGCAGTGGGCACGCCTTTTAGCTCCTCAAACCTTACTTTTACTTCGTTTAAATACGCAACTTGCATCTACAACACTCTTACCCATAGAACAAATTGGCTTAGGTGGGCAGGATAGCGTTCGGGGTTATCGCCAAGATTATCTGCTGACAGATAACGCCACTTTTGTTTCTGCGGAAGTTCAAGTACCGATTCTGCGCTTACCCCAGATAAATAGCACGTTACAGGTTGTCCCCTTTGCGGATTTTGGTGTTGGCTGGAATAATTCTGGTGCAACAAACCCGAACCCCGGCCCTAATACTCTAGCTTCTGTTGGTCTGGGGTTGCGTTGGTCACAGGGCGATCGCTTCACCGTTCGTCTTGACTGGGGCATTCCTTTAGTATCTGTTAACTCGAATGATAGAACATTACAAGAAAACGGACTATATTTTAGTTTATTCTATAATCCTTTTTAAAATTTAGGGGTTCATTCTCCTTCCTTTGCCTTCTCTAACATAGGCTGCGCCAATTGGAGTTCCCGCTCTATTAAAGCAACTGGCGTGCGATTTCAAATCCTTAGATATTTTTCCCTACTGAGATGCCCCCAATTTATTTAATCCCTGCCTTGCTCTAATCTAGAGAGCAAAATTAATTCCGTAAAATAGAACTATTTGACTGATTAAAAAATAAAAATCAGATGCTTATTTATTTCATTCAGAGTTTTCCCACCACTCAGAATAAAAATCCGCAAATATACCAAGTGTTCTATTCAGCGTTTGATTTTATTCTGGGTATCCTAAGAAAGACAAGCTTAAGCGATATGGACAAAGGGGGAAAATTTATAAATTATGTATGAATAGAGAAAACAGCTAGAGCTTCTACCGCAAAACTGAATGCCCTGCTTTTTAAGAAAGGTTAACCTTAACCTAACAGTATTGGAACTTGTGGGAGTAGGATTATTCAGACTAAAGACCTAAAAATATGAAAGATTGAGGAACAACCATGCTAGGAAATGAGCGGGAAAAAATACGCCATCTGTTGGTCATTCAAGACCTCCAAGGCCGGCGAACTGTCCCCTTGCAAGAGACTACTTATTCTCTAGGGCGGCATCCCGCAAACACTATTATCTTGTCTTCCCGGTCAGTATCAATGCAACATGCAATTTTATTGCGAGTAACTGTTCCAGAGACTGATCAATATGGCTTTCAGATTATTGATGGTAACTATAAGGGAAAAGGGAGTACTAACGGCTTATTTGTCAATGGTACTAAATGCTTTTCCCATAATCTTAGAAGTGGAGATGTCATTGCCTTTGGCAGTAATCAAGCTCAAGCTAAATATTATGCTATTTCTAACATTTCAGAACAAGCATTTTCTGAATCTTTTGATGTTGAAGACTTATCTGGTTTCTTATCAGAGCAAGGCAGTCCTGCCAATCCTTTTCAAACCTTAGCTATCGATCCCAGCTTTGAACTAGCTAGTGAGTCTGCTCTAGCTCGTCTCGCATCCTTCCCTGAACTCATCCCCAATCCAATCATTGAGATGGATTTAGAGGGAAGAGTCACTTATCTTAATCCAGCCGCAGCTCTTAAGTTTCCCAAACTTAGGGAAATTGGAACAAAACACCCGATTTTAACAGGACTTTTGAGTAAAAATAATCTAGAAAAAAATTCTTTTGTGCGGGAGGTTGAAGTAGGTACAGAAGTTTTTGAGCAATCTGTTCTTTACTTACCTGAAAGTGATTTAATTAGAACTTTTATTATTAGGGATATTACAGAGCAAAAACAAGCCACAGCTGAACTACGTCAGCGCGATCGCTTGCTACAGGCAGTCGCAGAAGCTGCCAATTATTTGCTTGGGGAAATGAATTATGAAACTGGTATTGATCTAGCTCTAGCTGTTTTAGGTGAAGCTGCCAAAGCAGATCGTGCCTATCTCTTTCAGAACCATCTCCATCCTGCTACAGGAGAAATAGTAGTCAGCTTGGGGTTTGAATGGACACATCCTTCTATTGAATCTACTTACAAATATTGGCAGAATCAGCCTTATCAAGGTTCTGGATTAGCTCGTTGGTACACTGTTCTCTCTAGCGGCAAGTCGATTAGTGGACTGACTCAACAATTTCCTGCTGCCGAACAAGAATTTCTGATTCGAGATGGCATTCAATCCCTTCTCCTGGTACCTCTTTGCTTGGAGAATGAGTTGTGGGGTTATCTTGGCTTGGCAGACTGCACCTTTGAGCGTCATTGGTCAAAGCACGAAGAATCTACCCTTTTGACGATGGCCGCCAGTATCATTGGTGCACGGCAACGTCAGCAAGTAGAAGAAAAGATTCGCTATCAAGCCCTACATGACATGTTGACAGGGTTGCCCAATCGCCTACTATTTAATGAGCTGCTTAATAAAACTCTCCCCAACGTCACTCGCAATGGTGATAGTTTAGCTGTGATCTTCCTCGACCTGGATCGCTTCAAAGTGATTAATGACACTTTGGGGCACACTCTGGGAGACCAATTGTTACAAAGCGTCGCTCAAAGATTACAAGGCTCACTCAGAAGCGGGGACACTATAGCACGTTGGGGAGGTGATGAGTTCACTATCTTACTCCCGCGAGTCAATGATATTGAAGAGGTAACATTAGTGGCGTATAGAATATTACAGGCATTGGAGGATGCTTTCTATCTTCAAGACCATGAACTTTATGTGACTGCCAGCCTCGGTATTGCGTTGCTTGATAGCAACAGTCCTGACGCCGAAACCCTAATTCAGCACGCAGATGCCGCTTTGTACTACGCCAAGGACAAAGGGCGGAATAACTACCAATTCTATAGTGTTTCTCTCAGTGCTAAAAATCCTGAACTCCTGACTTTAGAAAAGAGCTTGCGCTATGCCCTAGAACGTAATGAATTTACGCTACACTATCAGCCTCGCGTAAACATTATTACAAAAGAAATTACTGGTATGGAGGCTCTATTGCGCTGGCAGCACCCAGAGATGGGATTGGTCGCACCCAGTGTTTTCATTCCCCTAGTCGAAGAAAGTGGATTAATTGTCCCCATTGGCGAATGGGTGCTACGGACAGCCTGTATTCAAAATAAAATCTGGCAAGATGCAGGATTGCCACCTATAACGATGGCTGTTAATCTTTCTCTTAAGCAGTTCCGTCAACCCAAATTGGTAGAGACTATAGCTACAGTTTTAGAAGAAACGGGTCTGGAGCCGCGCTTTTTAGAATTAGAAATTATGGAAACTACAGCCATTGAGGATTTAGATTTTACCAAAACGGTGTTAAAGAATCTACAGCAGATGGGTGTTTGCCTTTCCATTGATGACTTTGGTACAGGTCATTCCTCGCTCTCGCGTCTACAGCTTTTGCCACTCCACAATCTGAAAATAGATAAATCTTTTATTCAATATTTAACGCAGGATGTCAAAGTAGCTCATATTATCAAGGCGATAGTTACTTTGGGACACAGCTTAGGATTGAAGCTGATAGCCGAAGGGGTAGAAAAAGAAGAGGAACTGGAGTTCTTGAAATCTATTAATTGTGAGGATGTACAAGGCTATTTATTCTACCGACCACTTTCTGTCCAGAAAGCAACAGAAATCCTTGAAAGTAAACAACCAACCTAATAAGCTGTTACACAAATAAACATTGCACATTTACTAATGAGGTTGTTTTTTGTCCTTAATAAACACTTTTGACTAATGACTAATGACGGTCTACACAGAAAATAGTGCATGCAATATATAAGCGCGTTAGCTTATTGTTAGAGTCGCTCAATTATCTTGGCATTTTCTGGCAACTTGGCGTCTCGTTGCCCAACAGCACGCGCCCTAACAGTAAACAAACCAATGGGAGTATTTAATAAATCTGCAAGGGTGGCTTTACCCGCGATGCCTGCGGCGGGCTGCGCCAACGCCTTTTTCATATCCCTTGGTATTTCCTTGACTAACCAACGTGCCAAACGATAGCAGCATTCTTTGAGTGTAATATCTCGCATCAAATCTACACCGTGTAGTTCATGCAGATAGCGATTTGAGCGTCCATAGCGCCGCCATTGACTTTGCAGTTCTTTAAGTGTGGCGCGGTGGCGGTGCTGAACGATCGCATTCGGGGCAAATTCCAAACGCCCGATGTTTTCCCCCAAAATCCGCCAGCAAATATCGGCATCGCCACCAGTGGTCAGATAGGGACGAAATAAACCCGCTTTTTCTAAGGCAATGCGTCGAATCGCTAAATTAGCCGTTTGACCATAGGGACGAAAGGAATGGTTAAGGGTATGCTTTTGCGACAAAGTTTCTTGACGATCTGCGTACTGTTCTAACAGAGTTGTGCCTGGTAGTGCCAAAATTTCACCAGCGACAATTACCACTTCTTTGTTGACAAAAAGTTTAATTAATGCATATAACCATTGCGGTTGTGGGCGACAATCTGCATCGGTAAAAACAATAATTTCCCCCGTAGCGGCGCGAATCCCAGTATTACGAGCAGAGTATGAACTTTGAATTTGGTTTTCGCTCAATGGGCGGATTGTGATGGGGCAATTTTCAGCAGATGTTTTGAGGATGTTGAGAGTGCGATCGCTACTATTATTGTCAACCAACAAGTACTCTACCCGGTCTTTCGGGTAGGTTTGAGACAACAGACAATTGATTAACTCTGGTAGATCCGCCTCACCGTTATAAATAGGAACAACCACCGACACCATTGGTAAAAAACTGGTGGCGGTGGTTGCATCAACTGGCTGATGATTCATAAATCTGAGATTTTAGAGATGAGATTACTAACTAGTATTCCCAATCCAAAATCCTAGAAGGCTATATCAAGCAGTTTTCATAACTCCAAAAATCTGGATTTGGGGATACTACTATATAAACACCTAAAAACAAGTCACTCACCTAAAATTTTAGGCTATCGGCGCGGCTCATGGGTCGAGTGGGCTGATTTGCTGGCGGTTGGGCAAAGTTACGATTTGATAAAATTGCGATCGCCCGGGCATATTGTGGATCGCTCTTAGTCCCGATTAAATCTGGATTAGAAGCCAATTGCCGCTCTTGTGCCTCTGTCAAGTCTAGCTTGATATCTGGGGCAATCCCTTTATGATTAATATCCGTTCCTGCCGGAGTGTAGTAATGGGCTATGGTGACAGCCAAGCCGGAACCATCTGCGAGTTCATGAACTGACTGCACTAAGGCTTTACCAAAGGTTTGACCACCTACGACTACTGCCCGCTTATTATCCTTAAGTGCGCCTGTGAGGATTTCGCTAGCACTAGCTGAATTACCATCCACTAAGACCGCCAAAGGACGATTTGTCAAAGCAGTACGATTGGCTTTAGTTTCTTCAGTACCGCCCACACGGTCTACTGTCTTAACAATGCCGCCGTTGTCATACCACATCCGGGCAATTTCAATACTCGCCTGTAACAACCCGCCAGGATTTCCCCGTAAATCCAAAACATAAGAATCAACTTTCTTAGTGTTCAAATCGCGGATGGCTCGTTGCATTTGGTCTGCGGCGTGGGCACTAAATTCCCGCAAACGGATATAGCCAACGCGGCGATTCCCTTCTTGCTTGAGGGTATAACGTACCGTTGGCACTTCAATACTGGCTCTGGTCAGCTTCACATCAAAGGCAGTTTGCCCCGGCCGTCCCAGCTTTAGCTTGATGGGAGTACCCGCTTTGCCACGAATTAGCTTAGAAGCATCATCCACCTTCATTTTCAGAGTGGGTTTGCCGTCAATTGCTAAAATTTCATCGCCTGCTTTGATCCCAGCTTTCAGCGCCGGAGAATTTTCTATGGCTTCGACAACAGTCAGGCGCTGAGTTTTTTCGTTCACTTCCATGCGAATGCCAATACCAGAGACTTCCCCTGATGTTTGGCTAGTCAGGGCTTCAAACTGTTTGGGATCCATGAATCGAGTGTAAGGATCTCCCAACTTTTGTAAAGCTTCGCGGATGGCAGCATAAGCTTCTTCCCGAGAAGAATAGTCTTTGCTCAACAGGCTTTGTCTGGTTGCTTGCCAATCTTGTTGATTAAATTTGCCATCAACATATTCATGGTTCACGAGTTGCCACACTTGGTCAACTATCACTTTCGGGCTGTCTTGTAGGGCTAGAGCAGCCCGGACACCACGAGTCCAAGCGGTGCCGAATAAAGACATAGTAGCAGTAGTGGCGATCGCTCCACCAATCAAGGCTACTTGGAGCGGTGAGTAACTTTTCGCAGATTGGTTCATGTATATTAGCTGAAATAATTGTGTTATTGACAAGTTTAGCAATCAGGCTTTCAAGAAACTTTTAAGTTTTTATACCCCAAACTAAGCTCTGCTCCCTTCATCATTTTTATCGTTGAATGATGCCGAAAATACTGCATTCTTAACAACCATTTCTCAGTTTGTTAGCCTTCTCCGGAAGGCTATACTGAACATGTGACACTTTAATCAGCGTCATTTTTGTACTTTTTCATTACTTTTATAAGATAGCACTTTGATCACTGAATTACAGTACTGTTAGACAACCATTAAATCAGCTTTTCTTACTTAAGTCATGAAACGTAAATCTACCATCAAATCATTAATTTCTATTAAAAAAATTTTTACTAATCTGTGGCAATCGTTACAAAAACTAACTATTGGATTGTATTTTGTTTTAGGCGTTTGGCTGATTTTTACCACTATAACCTTAGTTTTTGCTTCTTCGCAGCCAGTAGATGCCTTTTTTGTGCTTGGTGGGAGTATTCATCGAGAAATCTATGTTGCCCAACAAGCAAAACAATACCCGCAAACCCCAATTTTAATTTCTCATGGTTCCCCAGACCCCTGTATATGGTTGATTTTTCAGGCGAAATTAGCAGGGTTACAAAACGTTTGGTTAGAAAACTGTGCGAATTCTACCTTTGAAAATTTCTATTATGGTATTCCAATTTTGCGACGTTGGGGAGTGCATAAAGTCATGTTGATTACCTCGCCAAGTCATTTACCCAGAGCCAAATGGATGGCACAGATTCTCTTGGGCGCTCATGGTATTTGGGTTGAGACAGAGATTGTTGAGGAGTTGGGTGTTCCTGGTAACAATGAATCTTGGGCCAAAACTGGATTAGATGTAACACGCAGCTTATTTTGGGCGATTTTTAGCCAAATTATTCAACCGCAATGCTCAAATGTAACAAGACTTACCGAAGTAGATATGCAAGCTTGGAAGAATCGAGGTTTTCATTGTGAACACCAAGTTGGGGTAGGGAGATAACTTACTCGTAATGTGTCGACATGCGAATTATCTTAACTACTTGCTCGGATTCGATGATCTCATATACCAACCGATGCTGTATATTTATCCTACGAGAATAAGCACCTGATAAGTCACCAACCAGCTTTTCATAAGATGGAGGATTTTGAAAAGGATTGTCTTGAAGGACTGCGAGTAATTCCTCGGCCTTTTCCTTTAAGTTACTAAAAGCTAATTTCTTCGCGTCTTTTTGCGCTTGTTTTGTGTAAATCAACCTCCAGCTCGCACCTTGGGGGTTTGGAAGTGGCTCCTCAGACGTTGGCTGACTCACCAATACAACTCTCCATCACATTCTTGGATCGGGGTTGCTAGTCCTTCTTTGATGGATTCTCGCATTCCAGGGATAGATAATAAGTAAAGAGTCTCCTGAATTGCAGACCAATCTTTTTCCGCAAGCAGAATCGCATTACCGCGATCGCCTCGAATGATCACAGGTTTACCCTGCTCTGCAACTTGGTCGATGATCTCTTGTAAATTATTTTGAGCGTCCTTGACGGGAAGCGAAGACATCATACTTTTTTAGCTCACGATAATTTTAATTTGGTTTACTCATCCTACAAAAAATCACTTCGTTTTTTAGTAGCATGATAACCGTGTCATCATGCTAATTACGATAGTATCATTTAAGGACAAAGAAACTGAAGATATTTTTGATGGCAATGACTCAAAGGAAGCTCGAAAGCAGTGTCCTATATACTGTTGGGAAGTTGCCCGTAGAAAATTAGATCAACTTAATGCAGCGTTATCTCTAGATGATATTAAAGTTCCACCAGGCAACAGGTTAGAAGTACTAAAAGGCGATGTCTACGACGGGCTACGCCTACGTAAAGGTCAGCATAGCGTTCGGATTAATGACCAATATCGAATTTGCTTTATATGGACACTCCAGGGTGCATCAGGAGTTGAAATAGTCGATTACCATTAGGAGATAACAATAGATGAGAGTTCCAAAGTATAGGCCCCCATCACATCCAGGTGAAATATTACTTAAAGATTTTCTAGACCCAATGGGAATAACCCAAAGAGAACTTGCAGATGCACTTCACGTTCCTTATCAGCGAATAAATGAGCTTGTAAATCAAAAGCGAGGTATTACACCTAGTACGGCAATAAGGTTATCAAAATTTTTTGGAAATAGTTCAAACTTTTGGTTAAATCTCCAACAAAATTGGGAACTTTATCATGTTCTCAAGGAAGAAGAAGAGGAACTAAAAAGTATTTTGCAATTCAGAACCACGAAGTAGCGATCGCCTAGAAATTTGGTTGATGTATCCAAAGAAAAATTAATGCAAAAGTTCCCAATCTTTCAGCGTCAAAATAGCATTTCTATATAAAGACAAATCTACCTGATGAACTTCTATCCCTTGACCAATTTTTTGTAGAAGAGTAATTGTTAAATTTCCTCCTAAGTGTTCGCGGAACTCGGTAAGCCCTCGAAATAGACAATGCGGATGGTCTAGTTGATCTAATTGTTCTGTTAGTGCTGATACATACAAAGTAAAGCCTAATTTATGGAGTGTACTTAGAACCCTTTGCCACTCAGATTGTAAAAGTTGCCCTGTTAAATATGAATAGGTCGTATCTAAAGCAATCCCGATCGCTACAGCTTCACCGTGACGTAGGCTGTAATTAGTTAAATGCTCTAGTTTATGAGCAGCCCAGTGTCCAAAATCTAAAGGACGCGATGAACCCATTTCAAAGGGGTCGCCATTACCAGCAATATGCTCTAAGTGCAACTGAGAACATCGATAAATCAGCTTTTCCATTATGTCCATATCTCGATTAGCCAATTTCTCGGCATTAAACATAATGAAATCGAAGAAATCTGCATCTTTAATCAGTGCTACTTTCACAGCTTCTGCAATACCCGATCGCCAATCTCGATCGTCAAGGCTAGTAAGAAAATTAAAGTCATTCAAGACAGCATAAGGTGGCATGAATGTACCCAAAAAGTTTTTCTTGCCAAAGGCATTAATTCCGTTCTTTACCCCTATACCCGAATCGTTTTGCCCTAATACTGTTGTCGGTACTCGTAGCAGCCGAATTCCTCGGTGAGCTGTTGTTGCTGCGTATCCTGCCATGTCTAGGACGGCTCCACCCCCAATTGCTAAGATGTAGGAGTGACGGCACAATCCAGCTGCATTTATCTGCTGATGAATTTGCTCTATAAATCTAGCATCGTTCTTGACTGCTTCTCCACCCGGAACTACTATCGGCTCACCAAGCTTTAGTATATTTTGATAATACTGAGCGTAAACTGATAATTTTTTTAGCAACCCATCTTGATACTGTAAAAATCCTGCATCTACCACTGCTAGAACTTGTTTTGGGGTTGTTTCCCCATCTGCGGCGATCGCTTGTGCAAGCAAAGGATTATCTACCTGAAATAGACCTCTAGTAAAGTGAACATCATAATTAAAGGTCACGCGAACACATTGGTTAATTGGTTGAAGATTAAGAACGGTTTTTTGTTGAATAGCCATTAGAATATTATTACTTTTTAAGTAATTGTAAATATATTTAATACTGCGATTGAAGTGATAGTAAGTTGAAAAAATCTTTTTTAAAAATGAAATTTAAAATTATTTTATATCAAAGTTAAACCAAGAAATTTATCGTAATTTTTTAGTGTATTGTTTGAATCTATAAATGATCAAAATCACATTTATTGATGCCTAAACTTTATATTTAAGATTGCATACAGATATCATTATTACATTAAATTTTAATTTTATTCCGTAACCAAATTTGATTCTTTATCTAATCGAAATGGGATCTTTACATTATCTTATCGAAAGTCAGGAGATTTTTATAGATTCAGTGAAGTTATAATTTCAGTAGTATATTATCTAGCTGCTTGAATCACAAAGTATCAAGTTTAGTGCTAGATTTTATACTTAGTTGCCATAAAAAAATTGGGCAACTTTTCCTAAAATTCATCATGAGTAAAGTAAACGAGTTACTGCATCACTGGCTGTTAAAGTCTGTTTCAGAGAAAGCTTTTGCTTGGCTGGAACAGAAGCAAGCACAAATTGCTAGCGGCGCTGCTGAGAGAGTGTTTTTTACGGCTTTTAGTGCTGTGCCGCGTTATCTAGGTAAAGAGGATTTGCAGCTAACATTCCAGGACTTGGAAGCAGCACAGGATGTGATTCCTGGTTGGTATCCTGCTCATTGGAGTGTAGATCAAGCAGGTCGTACACTCTTGCTTCTAGCTTTGCCCCATGATGATGCTGAAGGCTATGTGCGATCGCTTGATAAATTCTTCTCCACTGCCGATATGGGGGAATTAGTTGTCCTTTATCAAAGTTTGCCGCTATTACCACATCCAGAGTTACATCGCCATCGCGCTGCTGAGGGAATTCGCAGCAATATGAGTAATGTATTCCAAGCGATCGCATTACGTAACCCTTATCCAGCAGATTATTTAGATAATGCTGCTTGGAATCAGATGGTGCTAAAGGCTGTGTTTGTCGGTAGTCCCTTGCATCTAATTTGGGGACTAGATCGGCGTGCCAATCCAGAATTAGCGAGGATGTTAGCAGACTATGCCCATGAACGTTGGGCAGCTAAACGCTCAGTTACGCCAGAACTTTGGCGACCTGTAGGACGGTATGCTGATAGTGCAATCATCACAGATTTAGAAAAAGTACTGGCTAATGGTGATATACACGAGCAAGAAGCAGCAGCATTAGCTTGTGCTGAGTCTTCTTTACCCCAAGCACAAGAATTACTTTCTCGCTACCCAGATTTACAGTCATCCATTCAAAAAGGTAATCTGACTTGGAATAGTTTTAGCCGTGATGGCCTTTTTGTTTACAAATAAAAGGGAGTGTGGAGTGGGGAGTAGGGAGTGGGGATGAGGGAGAAATCAATTCAAAATTAAAGTACTTCTGCTTCCTACCTCCTGCTTCCTACCTCCTGCTTCCTGCCTGCTGCCTCCTTTTTCCCAATGCCCAATCATTAAAACCATGATGTTTATCGATCCTCACATTCACATGTGTTCGCGCACTACTTACGATTACTTAGTAATGCGGGAATATGGCATTGTCGCTGTTATTGAACCAGCCTTTTGGTTAGGACAGCCACGAACAAATGCTGGCACATTTAAAGACTATTTCAGCAGTCTTGTGGGCTGGGAACGGTTTCGTGCTAGTCAATTTGGCATCCAACATTACTGCACAATCGGCCTCAATCCGAAAGAAGCTAACAATGAGGCACTAGCAGCAGAAGTTATAGAACTGCTACCACTTTATGCTTGTAAAGAGGGAGTTGTTGCTATTGGCGAAATTGGCTACGACGACATGACAGAAGCAGAAGATAAGTACTTTTGTCAACAGTTAGCATTAGCCAAAGAACTCGATATGTTGGTGCTAATTCATACGCCTCATCGTAATAAGAAGGCGGGTGCTAGTCGGAGTATGGATCGCTGCATTGAATATGGCTTAGATCCTTCACAAGTAATTATTGACCACAACAACGAGGAAACCGTTGAGGAAGTATTAGGACGGGGTTTTTGGGCAGCTTTTACAATTTATCCACAGACGAAGATGGGTAACGCCAGGATGGTTGAAGTTGTCCGTAAGTATGGACGCGATCGCATCATTGTAGATAGTAGTGCTGATTGGGGTATTAGCGATCCTTTGGCAGTCCCAAAAACGGCTCAGTTAATGTTAGACAGGGGTATTCCTGAAGAACATGTACGAGCAGTTTGTTATGAAAACGCCCTAGCTGCTTACAGTCAAACCGGTCAGATGCAAGCATCAGACTGGCTCAATCCCCAATCTATCGATCAGCGTCAGTTGTTCAATGGCAATTCTGTGTTACGGGGACAAGAGCCAGGAATCAAATCAGTTTCAGATTATGTATTGATTGAGTAAAAAATTGGTAGCGATTCATCGCGTCTGTATTAGGGAATGGGGATGAGGAATTGCAGAAATATTTGATTCATCTGTAATATACGGTTTATTTTGAGAAATTATTAGGTACGGAGGCAGATAAGTGAATGTTGCAAGCTTAAATTTTCAAAGCTGGCGGGGTTATCTAGAATTGATGCGTCCGGCTAATATTGTTACTGCTTGGGCGGATATTCTTGTTGGTTTTGCTGCTTCTGGCTCTGGAATTATTTTTGCTCAATTAATCAATGGAGAAGCAAGTTTTACTATACTAATTCCATTAGCTTGGTTATTATTAGCTACAACTGGTTTATACGGCGGTGGTGTAGTTTTTAATGATGTTTTTGATGCTGAATTAGATGCAAAAGAGCGACCAAATAGAGCAATTCCCAGTGGTCGCGTATCTCGTCAAAATGCTACTTTATTGGGGAGTTTACTGTTTGCAATCGGGATTCTGGCTGCTTTTCAAGTATCGTTGTTGAGTGGTGCGATCGCTATATTTATCACTCTTTCATGCCTACTCTATAATTCACTTGCCAAACATCATTCTTTTTTTGGCCCTTTAAATATGGGTTTGTGTCGTGGCAGTAACTTATTATTAGGTGTAAGTGCTGTACCAGAAATGATAGGAGAACGTTGGTATTTAGCGCTGATTCCTGTTATTTACATTGCTGCTATCACCGCAATTAGTCAGGGTGAAGTTCACGGAGGTAAGAAGATTACGGGAGTACTCGCATTACTGCTGATTGCAATAGTTTTGACGGCAGTTTTAGCTTTAGGATTATTAGGGGATTATGCAGCGATCGCAGCACTACCATTTGCTGTTGTATTAGCTATCAGAGTCTTGCCTAATTTTATCAAAGCTGCGCGGGAACCAGTCGCTGAAAATATCCGAAATGCTGTAAAAATAGGCGTGTTATCTCTAATAGTTTTAGATGCAACTATTGCATCTGGTTTTGCTGGTTTGTATTACGGTTTATTCGTTCTAATTTTGCTACCATTTTCGATGAAGTTAGCAAAAGTATTTGCTGTTACCTAAATTTGAATGTACACACCCAGTAATACCATGAATTGGCTGTATGGGCGCATAGATGTGCGCCCATACAACTGAATATGTGGCAAGTATTTTGTGAAATAGTATAAGCCAAAGAAATTACATATACAAGGGATAAAGCTAAAAAATGAAAATTACAAAAAACAATAATCACTTAACTTATTGCAGCAATATTCACCCTGGTGAAAGTTGGCTAGAGGTTTTTAGCAATTTAGAAAAATATGTTCTCAATCTCAAATCACGTTTATCGCCAACAGCACCTTTTGGTATTGGTTTAAGATTAGCAGATGCAGCTGCTAAAGAACTGTTACAAAATAATAACTTGGCTCAATTCCAAGCGTGGCTTATTCAAGAAGATTTATACGTTTTCACTTTAAATGGATTTCCTTATGGTGGATTCCATCGACAGGTGGTAAAAGACCAAGTTTATGCACCAGATTGGTCTACACAAGAACGGGTAGATTATACATTAAACTTGGTACAAATTTTAGCTACTCTATTACCAGAAGAACTTGATGGCGGAATTTCTACGCTGCCATTATCTTATAAACCTTGGTGGCAAAAAGACCAAGCAATCGAGACAGTTCTGAAAAAGAGTTGTTTAAATATAGCATCAGTTGTTATAGAAATGATTCGCATCTGCGAAGAAACAGGAAAGATACTCCATATTGATTTAGAACCTGAGCCTGATGGTTTAATTGAAAATACCTCAGAAGTAATTGATTTCTATAAAAATTATTTGTTGCCAATTGCTGGTAGTTACTTATCAGAAAAATTAAATATTGAACAGAATCTAGCAGAAACTAAATTGCTAGAACATATTCGAGTATGTTACGACACCTGCCATTTTTCAGTTGAATATGAGGAACCGCAATCTGTATTTGCGCGTTTCCAATCGGCAGAAATTAAGATTGGCAAAATTCAAATCAGCGCTGCAATTAAAGTAAAAATTCCTGCTGATATTGAAAAACGTAGTTTGATAGTTGAACGCTTACGTCCTTTTGCTGAATCTACTTATCTTCACCAAGTAATAGAACGTCGCAGTGATAGTACACTCCATCACTATCCTGATTTAATAACTGCATTACCGCATCTAGAACAATCTCTAGCCCAAGAATGGCGTACTCACTTTCATGTGCCAATTTTTATTCATGATTATCAAATTTTGCAGTCTACCCAAGATGATATTGCGACTGTTTTACATCTACTTAAAACAAACAATGCTTGCTCACATTTAGAAATTGAAACTTACACTTGGGATGTATTACCAGCAGAAATGAAGATAGATTTGTTGACTTCTATTCAGCGAGAATATGAGTGGGTATTAAAAGAATTTACCGCAAATTAAAAGGAGATTAATTTATGCAGAAAACTGTTGTTCTAAATGTCGTGGGATTAACACCCAGTTTACTAGGAGAAAACACACCGTTCTTATCTTCTTGGGCGGCGATTGGACAAGTAGTCCCGATCGCAACAGTTTTACCTGCTGTAACTTGTTCGGTTCAGGCTACTTATTTAACAGGAAAATTGCCTGATGAACATGGAATTGTCGCTAATGGTTGGTACTTCCGCGATGAATGTGAAGTGAAGTTTTGGCGGCAGTCTAATAAACTAGTGCAGGCTCCCAAAGTTTGGGAAATAGCTAAATCAATTGATCCAAATTTCACTTGTGCCAATCTTTTTTGGTGGTACAACATGTATTCATCAGTAGATTATGCCATTACGCCGCGCCCGATGTATCCCGCAGATGGAAGAAAATTACCTGATATTTATACCCATCCTAGTGATGTGCGATCGCAAATTCAATCCGATTTAGGAAACTTCCCTTTATTCGATTTTTGGGGCCCAAAAACTACCATTAGTTCTAGTCAATGGATTGCCAATTCAGCAAAATGGATTGAGGAACGTTATAGCCCGACATTATCACTAGTTTATCTACCACATTTAGATTACTGTCTGCAAAAATTTGGTCATGATAAAAAACACATCCAAGCTGATTTGCGAGAAATTGATGCTGTTTGTGGCGATTTGATTAAATATTTTGAAGCACGTAATACTCAAGTAATTATTCTTTCTGAGTATGGCATTACCCCAGTCTCCAAAGCGGTGGATTTGAACCGCGTGCTACGAAAAAATGGTTTAATTGCTGTGCGGGAAGAATTAGGACGAGAACTGCTCGATTTTGGTGCTAGCATTGCCTTTGCCGTTGCCGATCATCAAATTGCTCATGTATATGTGAACGATCCGGCATATATCCCGAAAGTGCAATCATTTTTAGAAGCGACTGAAGGCGTAGCGCAGGTATTGGATGAAGAGGGTAAACAAGCCTACCATCTCGATCATCCTAGATCGGGTGAGTTGGTAGCGATCGCTCAATCTGACGCTTGGTTTACCTATTATTATTGGCTCGATGATGCAAAAGCTCCTGATTTTGCTAGAACTGTAGATATCCACCGCAAACCTGGTTACGATCCTGTAGAACTTTTCCTTGATCCGCAAATTAAATTTCCTCAAGGAAAAATTGCTCTCAAACTACTTAAGAAACAACTCGGTTTTCGCTACTTAATGGATGTGATTCCTCTGGATGCTTCTCTAGTACGCGGTTCTCACGGTAACATTAGCACTTCTGTTGATGAAGGGCCTCTATTTATCACCCATCAAACTCACCTAGTTAATGAAAATCGCATTCAGGCGACAGATGTTTGTTCGTTGATTCTCAAGCATTTGAATACCTGAAAGGCAGTATAGAGGCGATATATCGCCTCTGCATCTTACCAAAATGCAAAAAAATTTCTTGTAATTCATAATCATATCGAGTATGATTTATATGTAAACTCGTAATGACTATGAATTAAATTGTTCTATCAGCAGGCATTCGTCAATCTATTGACTAAATGTGCTGTGGGCAATCTGAGTAACTTGCATGGAGAGCTTCTTTAACCATGACTGAACCCCAAAACTTGACAACTGCTGACGGTATTCCAGTTAGCGATAACCAGAACTCACTTACAGCTGGAGCGCGTGGCCCTGTATTAATTCAGGATTTCCACCTCATAGAAAAGCTAGCTCATTTCAACAGAGAACGTATTCCTGAAAGAGTTGTTCACGCTAAAGGTGCGGCTGCTCATGGTACTTTGACTATTACCAATGACATTACCCGCTACAGTAAAGCCAAACTTTTTTCTGAAATTGGCAAGAAAACGGAACTTCTCTTGCGTTTCTCTACAGTCGGAGGAGAAAAAGGTTCAGCAGATGCCGAGCGTGACCCTAGAGGTTTTGCCATCAAGTTTTATACTGAGGAGGGTAACTGGGATCTTGTAGGCAACAATACGCCTATTTTCTTCATCCGTGACCCCCTCAAGTTTCCTGATTTTATCCATACCCAAAAGCGCAATCCTCAAACTAATTGCAAAGACCAGAATGCAAAGTGGGATTTTTGGTCACTCAGCCCAGAATCGCTTCACCAAGTGACGATCCTGTTTTCAGATCGGGGAATTCCGAAAACCCATCGCCACATGGACGGTTTTGGTAGCCACACCTTCAGTTTAATTAATGCCAAGGGCGATCGCGTCTGGTGCAAATTTCACTTTAAGAATCTGCAAGAGCATCAAACCTTGACAGAGGAAGAATCAGCTAAGATTAAGGGCGAAGATCCAGATCATGCGACTCACGATTTGTTTGAAGCGATCGCTAACAAAGATTATCCCAAATGGCGGATGTGTATTCAGGTGATGACCGAAGAGCAAGCGGAAAAACATCCTGATAATCCTTTTGACTTGACCAAAGTTTGGAAACATTCAGAATATCCTTTAATTGAAGTCGGGATATTAGAGCTAAATCGTAACCCAGAGAATTATTTCGCCGAAGTAGAGCAAGCCGCTTTTAGCCCTAGTGCAGTGGTTCCTGGCGTTAGTTTCTCTCCAGACAAAATGCTTCAAGCTCGAATTTTTTCTTACCCAGATGCTCAACGGTATCGCTTGGGTGGTAACTATCAGCAACTACCTGTCAACCAGCCCAAATGTCCAGTGATGCATTATCAGCGAGATGGCTTCATGGCGTTGGGGAACAACCACGGTAGCGTTCCTAACTATGAACCGAATAGTGCTGAGGGTACGCCCAAAGAAAATCCAACTTATGCAGAGCCACCTAGTCATTTGGGCGATGTCACAGTTGATCGCTACAGTCATCGTGAAGGAAACGACGATTATACCCAAGCAGGTAATCTGTATCGGTTAATGACTCCTGAACAGCAAGAGCGTCTTGCTCATAATATCGTCGGTAGTCTCTCTCAAGCAAGGGAAGACATCCAAATGCGCCAACTTTGCCACTTCTTCCGGGCAGATATTTCTTATGGTCGTCGTGTAGCTGAAGGATTGGGCATTTCAATCGATCCCTCAATGTTTTCTCATGAAGCTCAACCTGTAGGTAACTGGTAGCCTCGTAGTTTCGTAGGGTGTGTTATGCCGTAGGCTAACGCACCGAAAACCTGGATGGTGAGTTACGTACTTAAGCTAGATTTAGATCCCCGATTTCTTGAAGAAGTCGGGGATTTGATCAATAAAAATAGACTCGTTAACGGAGATAAAAGCCTCGTTAACGGAGCTAAAAGCCTCGTTGACGGAGATAAAAGACTCGTTAACGGAGCTAAAAGCCTCGTTAACGGAGCTAAAAGACTTGTCAACGGAGATAAAAGCCTCGTTAACGGAGCTAAAAGACTCGTCAACGGAGATAAAAGACTCGTTGATGGATATAAAAGCCTCGTTGACGGAGTTCAGAGGCTCATTAAGTAGAGAAATAAAAATATTTACAGTTATTACGATCGCACCCTTCGCAAAGCATATCGTAGAGAAGTAGTTTTAGGGGTTGCGATCGCTTTATTTTGCTTCACTGCATTTGCAATGACATTGTGTAATTAATTATGTTACTTACTTATTAGACTGGTATTTGAATCCCAAGCGAGTAATGCAGTCGGTGCAGATTACCTAAATTACTGAAACTAACGTCAGACAAAAGCAACCATTATCCTGAATCAAGGTTGACGATTCCGCCGCAAGTCTTCTAGATTGTTACGAATGGTTATTGTATTGGGATGATTTGCTCCCACCCGTTGTTCAGCGATCGCCAAAGGTTCGGCATCACTGTACCTTCCCTGTGAATAGTAGAGTGCTGCCAAATTGTTCAGGCTGGATGCCACAGAGGGGTGTTCATCCCCCAGCAGGCGTTTTCTCATCGCCAAAGCTTGGATTAGCAAAGGTTCGGCATCGGTGTACCTTCCCTGTGAATAGTAGAGTGCTGCCAAATCGTTCAGGCTAGATGCCACAGAGGGGTGTTCATCCCCCAGCAGGCGTTTTCTCATCGTCAAAGCTTGG
>NZ_JAVRBS010000010.1:134238-144226 GCF_034531155.1 Nostoc sp. ChiVER01
GGGTGTTCATCCCCCAGCAGGCGTTTTCTCATCGTCAAAGCTTGGATTAACAAAGGTTCAGCATCGCTGTACCTTCCCTGTGATTTGTAGAGTAATGCCAAATTGTTCAGGCTAGTTGCCACATTGGGGTGTTCCTCTCCAAAGCGTTTTCTGGTGGCTAATAAACTTTGTTCATACCAAGGTAAAACTTGCTCGTACCATAGTAGAACTTGCTCATCAGTCCCTTTTTCTTTGTAAAATCTACCTAAGCCAACAACAGCCGAAATTAAATCTTCATTACTGATCCAATCCAAACTGATCCAATCTTGATCAACTGTTGCAACTTCTGCAAGGTGAGGGATGGCAAGGCTAGTTTGAGCAATTTCTATTAATGTGGGTGTCTGAGGAATATTCCTTGCTATTGCTACCATTGCTTGACAATAGCCGAGCTTAAGTTCATCAGCTTCAGCCAAATCTTCTAACTTCTGCTGCAATAATTCCCGAATGCGTTCGTGAACTTGGTAAGTATTCTCTGCCAATTCTTGCAGCAGATAACGCTCAACTAAAACAATGGAGTTAGCTTTAAAATCAAATTCCAAATCGCTATAACTTGCTGCTGATTCTACCAAAGACCAAGGGATAGGAGCCAAAGCAAACAAACTCAACAGACAAGCCAACTTTTGCGCCTCTGGTTCCAAGCATTGCCAATTCAACTCAAAAGCTGCTGCTACACCAGACTCGCTTGCTGATGCTTGCTTTTGTAGCTGTGCGAGGATGTCTGCTAGCATGATTCGCTCCTTGGCTCTTGCCGCAGTCCTGCTATTAGGTAAAGTCCAACAGGTACATAATTCACAAATTGGCAAAGTCCCTTAGCAAACTCTAATTCCTTCTCAACCCTATCTTTTCCCAGCAGGGTTGTTAATAATTCTAAGGCTGCATCTGCTGACAATTTACCTAGCGGCAGTGATGGATATGTTAACCCTGTGTTTTGACGAGTGGTAATCAACACCTTAAACCGAGAACCTTTAGGCGGTAGATAGGGTTGAATTTGCTTCCAGTCTTTGACATCATCAAATATTAATAAAACTTTGCCCGATTGCCAGTTTTTCCAGCAATATAAAACCTTACCTGTTGCATCTAATTGCTCAGGAGGATTGAAGTTAGAGAAATGAACCATGCCAAAGTTGATTAACTGGGTTCCCAAATCAGTTCCTTGGGGATTTAACCAACAACACCCGCCAGAATAATCTTCCAAATATTGCCATGAGTATTGAATAGCTAACTCTGTTTTACCCACCCCACCTTGTCCAGTAACATCGCTAATAGCCACAACATCATTTGCCTGCAATAGCTGATGCAATTGTTCTATTTGCTCATCCCTCCCGACAAACTTACGAGCTTGACTTTGTTGGATATTATGCGGGATATCAAACGGGTTGAAATGAGATTTTTCGATATCTCCATCCCAACTGTGGGAATAAAAATAAGTCGGCAGTTGTTTTTTCTCTAAACTAATAAATCGCTGCTTAACTGCCTCAGTAACTCCTTTCATATTCGGCGGAAAATTCCCATTAGCTTCAGCGAAAGCCTCTCTCACCGCTTGAGAAAAGTATCCTGTTTTATTTTTAGAATAAACCTTAGCTTGCTCTCCTTCCCGCGTAGCCAGTAACACAAATTGTTGACTATCTTTATGTGGCTGTCCACTCAAAAAGGTTTTGCCACCTAAGTTAGTTGGTCTTCCCTTCGACTCTAAAACATAATTGGCACAGGCATCAATAATACAAATATGATTCCGAATCTGAAATTTATCGGAACCCAGCAAAACTAATAAAGAATTCAAATCTAAATTTTGCCAATTCTGTTTATTTGCATCAGCACAAAGCAACCGACGCTCTCGTTCTGAGGTAATCAAACCATGTCCCGCCCAAAAAATGTAGAGTAAATCTCCCGACTTTGGGGATAAAAAGTTAGTCACAATGTCGGAGATATTTTGCTCTGTTGCTAACTCTACAGTTAACCCACATTCCCCAATTAACTGCTGATTTTCTTCCAGCGCTGATAAACATAACCGGATATTCTCTTTCGGTACACCGTGCTGATGCAGCCAATGAGCAAATTTCAGCGCGTCATCGGCTGGCCCTCCACCTGGCACGTTCCAAGCAGATTCGTGGTACTTTTCAATACCTACAATTAAGCCAAATGTTCGCTCAGGTTTAGCCATCAACTACATGATGACTAGCCTCTCCCGTTATATGGAATTAGGCATAAGAGATCGCCCAACCCACTTAAAAAGGGGGCTTTTAGCGTTTCTCCTACGGTGTACACACAAGTCTGAAGTAGTTTAAGAAGCTGATTTTTACCCCACCCTAACCCTCCCCTTGTAAAGGGGAGGGAACTAGATTTCCGGCTTCCCCCCTTTCCAAGGGGGGATTGAGGGGGGTAATTCGACTTGTGTGTACATCGTAGCCTTGTATTTGAGAGATTTTGAGTGGGGTTTTCTAGATTCTGTAAAAAGTAAACCATTATGGCAACCTCGAAATAATCGCCTCCCAGGTTTTGGCATTTGTCCAATAAGCACCGTGGGAACGGGGAAACGGTTGTCTGCTATCCATTACCACATCCTGCACTCTATCAGGAAAAATTCTATTACCCACGTAACTGAGAAAATCCCGTAAATCGTAAATATTCAACCATTGCGGGAAATGCTCTGGTAATAACTGCCCATATTCTAAGCTGTAGAGGGCGTTAATCTCATATAAAAATGGTGCTTGGGAACCAACTGTTACCAATAATTCCACCTGAGACAACTGCTGCTGCACTAGCAAATCTACACAAGCGATACCTCCCAAGCTATGAGCTATTAAAACTACTGGCGGTTCTGCTTGTTCAATCTGTTCTTGGATAAACGCCCTGATTTTTTCACCCCGCGTCTGATACAACAAAATATCACCAGGCATAGGCGAAATTTTATCAGTTAACTCAAGGCGGTTTCCTCTGACATAATTTGTTCCGCCGTGCTGTGCTAGTTCAACAAATGGCTTTAATAACCAGCCACCCAATCCTAACTCCGCCTCTGTCAAAGCCAGAGTCAGCAATTCCACAACTTCATCCCGCAAATGGGCATCTGTGAGTATGGGGGGAAATTTTTCTTGCAGTTCGCTAATAAACATTGCTTGAGCCACAACTGCTCTAGCTATTGGTGCATAATATTCACTCAAATCAAATTCGGAAACTGTGAGCAACGCGTGTTCATACGGTTCACTATGGATAACCGCCTCTCGTGCTGGCTCAAATACCTCTGCAATTCCTGCTTCTTGCAACTTAGCTTCCAGTTGAGATCCCGGAGTGAGACTGGCTACACGAGATTGTAAAACATCCCCTGGTTCTTCCCCAAAGGGATTTCCTGCCTCAACAGGTTTCAAAGACAACAGCCGTAATTCATACAAAGGATCGCGGTATAATTGCCCCCACAGTACAATCTCTGCCTCTTCTTCTTGAGATAAAGCCAGTGTCGCATCCTCTAAGGGTACTGATGCCCGATTATAATTGAACTTTGCACCTAATGCACCCCAAAGGCAGGGAGAAACTTTGATATCAGGACGTTGGGCGTGAATCTTTTGCTCAATTATCTGAAAGGTTTCGTTATATTCTCGTTCCCTAATGCCTGTGCCATGTACAAATATTACAGTGGTCAAGTCGCTTCGCTCCAATTAAAAATTAAAAATTATTAATTAAAAATTGCAAGATGCTCTCTACAAGAAGCTGCACGAACATGGGAGAGGTTTCCTTTTGCTTTCTACCTCTTTCATTCACTTGGTTTATTAAAAACTTCTAAAATCTGTCGGCAAATTTGTTTGAGCTTATCCTTGATTTCATCAGAAGGCGAAGATGCGCCGACAACACTCCAGTTTTCTACCGTAGAGAGTCGCCACGCTTCACCGCGATGATCGAATCCAGCTACCTCCACGCCGATCGCACGGCGGGAATTATTGATGGGATCTTGATAAAATCGAATTTGAATTAAAATACTGCGACTTCGCCAAGATTTGCTGATACCAGGAAAGTGAAAGCCAATATCTATAGAATCTGGATCTACCAATTCCCTGGTTTCCGGGTCATTCTTCCAGGGTTTGAGATCGGATTTGGCATCAGGAAACTCGAATTTGAACAAATTAACCACCGTAGCAATGTTGCTGGCGAGTTCAAGGTTCGTTGCCTGTTCAGCTGCGTTCACTAAAAAACACTCCTATATTGCGTCGGCATCTTCAAGGATGTGAAGACAGAAAAACCGCCAGAAGGCTTATATTATTGGTGTTTCAGCTTATCAAGAGCTTTGATATTTAGCAACTCTAAATCATCCTTCCCTAACAATCATCGTTACTAAGCAGATGCCAAAAATCGCTTCTTTTTGGGACTGGCTAACACCTATTAAGTAATTGTACTTAAAAATTCTTCAAAAGCAGACGGAACTCTGCTCTTTAGAGAAAATATCAAGATTTTCTGCAAAATCCTTGGCTGACAAGAACGATTGACTGCGCTAGCGATCTAAAATGACACTGTGAATCGGTAAACCAAAAGCAATTAAGTTCAATATATGGTGCGTCAACGCTCGATTTTTTCATTTTTTCTAGTACTATTGGCCACATTCCTGATTAGTTGTGGTGGCCCTGGTGTTGCGATCGCACCTCCGACTTACACAGCATTACAACTTGAAAAAATTCAGGCTTATGTTCCTGAAATTCAGGCTGTGCGCGATCGCTCACAAGAGTTGAAAACCCTGATCCAAAGAGGTGATTGGATCAATGTGCGTAACTTTATACATGGGCCCATAACAGAAGCAAGGCTGAACCTGACTTATGTCACTTCCAACCTTCTGCCCAATGACCAACCCAAAGCACGTCAAATAACACGAGATTTGTTTAATGACTTGGTTAAGCTTGATAAAGCTACTAGTGCAGGCAATCCTCTAGTTGCCTTAAATCAATCCCAAGCTGCTTTTGCAGAGATTGACAAATTCCTCGATCTGCTTCCTGAGACCAACAGTGAATCAGAGGCAAGTTAAGCGCAAGGTAAGATGAGCAAAGGGGATGAGGGAACAGGAGGGTAAAAATTGCTCCCCCTGTTACCTCATCTCCCACATCTCTCCCATCTTCGCCTCAAAACAGCAATGAGTCATATAGTTATTATCGGTTGTGGCGTAGTTGGGGCTGCGATCGCTTACGAACTGAGTCTAGTAAAAGGGCTGAAAATCACGGTTTGCGATCGCCAACCACCAGCACAAGCTTCCACGGGCGCTGCACTTGGCGTTTTAATGGGCGCAATCAGCCAAAAAATTAAGGGCAAAGCTTGGCAGATGCGAGAAACTAGCATCCAACGCTATGAAACTTTGATTCCTGAACTAGAAGCTTTAACAGGTCGTAAAATCCCCTTTAATCGCCAGGGAATTCTCAGTCTTGGTTTGGAAGAGGAGAATTTAGTAGCATGGGAAAAGCTTGTAGAAGTTCGCCACTCTCAAGGCTGGCATTTAGAAATATGGGATACAGCTAAACTCAAAAATATCTGTCCTCAAGTTGATTGCGAAACAATTACTGGCGGTGTCTATTCTCCTCAAGACCGTCAACTTGATCCAACTGCTCTGACATTAGCTTTAGTTGAGGCTGCCCAGCAAAACGGTGTAACTTTCAAATTTGGTGTGGCTGTTTTGGATGTCCAAACTTCACCACCTGAATCTTCCCCCCAATTTTGTGTTCAACTTGAGACTACAGAAGGAAAAATAGCCGCAGATTGGTTTGTAGTCGCAGCTGGGCTAGGTTCAACACCACTGACAGCAAAATTAAATCAAATAATTGATATCCGCCCCGTACTTGGGCAAGCATTACAAATGCGTGTAGGACATCCGTTAGGTAATCCAGACTTCCAGCCAGCGATAACGGGTAACGATGTGCATATTGTTCCTGTGGGTGGTGGAGATTATTGGGTGGGTGCAACAGTAGAATTTCCCAACAATGGCGATGAGATACCGCCAAATCAAGAACTGCTGGAATCTGTTAGAGAACAAGCGATCGCATTTTGCCCAGAGTTAGCCACAGCAACTATTCTCCGCACTTGGTCAGGGTTACGTCCCCGTCCTGAAGGTCGTCCAGCCCCAGTTATTGGTAAGTTACCAGGGTTTAGTAATGTCCTCCTAGCTACGGGACACTATCGCAACGGCGTTTTACTAGCACCCGCTACAGCTTATGCGATTCGTGAGATGATTATTTCTCAGGGAATGGGGAGTGGGGAGATGAGGGAGCAGGGGGAGCAGGGGAGGCAGGGGAAGCAGAAGAGAATAATAATTCCTGACAAATGACAAATGACAAATGACAAATGACAAATATAGGAAAATAGCGTGTCAATAACAGAAAATAAAATCAATGTAGATTCACTGGAATGGTTTTATCGGGAATCTTTACCAATCGGCAGAAGTGACTTAGCGCCTGTGTTGTTGCTACACGGCTTGGTTTCACAAAGTTATAGTTGGCGTAATATTATACCTGCTTTGGCGAATCAGGGGACAAGAGCGATCGCTCCAGATTGGATTGGTTACGGTTTTTCTGCAAAACCAGAAAAGCGAGATTTTGCTTACACTCCTGATGCTTTTATCACAGCTTTAGAAGGATTTGTTAAAGCACTAGAACTTGAACATTTTTCTTTAGTTGTCCAAGGATTTTTAGGTTCTGTAGGACTACAATATGCCTTGCGTCATCCAGAACAAATTGCCAATATAGCTATTTTAAATACACCAATTTCAACTGCTGCCAAATTACCCTGGAAAATTAAACAAATGGGTTTACCTTTAGCAGGTGAAGTCATGACCCAAGACCCGCTTTTAGTTGACCGGACACTAGAAGGTGGAAGCCGTTATCGCATAGGGGATAAAGAATTAGATGTTTATCGAAAACCATTTTTAAAAAGTTCTTCATCTGGGCGGAGTCTCTTATCAAGTATTCGCAATTTACAGCTTGATTCAGCAATGAAAGAAATCGAATCTGGCTTTAAAGAATGGCAACAGCCAATTCTGATTCAATGGGGTATGATTGACCCTTGGTTATCCGTAGACATTGCCGAAAATTTTGCCAAGTCCGCACCAAATACCGAATTAATAAAACTTAATAACGTCGGACATTATCCTCAAGAACACTACCACGAAGCGATTTTAGAAGACCTTTTACCCTTTGTGCGTCGTAAAGATGCTCATTGACAATATACTATTGGCAAAAATCGATATTATAAAAATGAATGTCAGAATTCAGGAGTCAGAATTCAGAATTCAGGAATCAGAATCAATTAGTAGAGGATGCAAAATCATCACTGTAGTCCGCTAAATGGAAGACTCAGTGGCGGAATTCAAATTTGTTTATTGTTAAAAGTCCATCCTTTAATAGATGGAATATTCTGAATTCTGAATTCTCGCTCCTGACTACTTTTTATTACCATTAAAAATGCCTCACAACCACAAGTAAAGGAGATTAGTATTCATGGCTTATTCATGGTTTAAAGCCTTTCATATTGTCGGATTTGTAGTTTGGTTTGCTGGTTTGTTCTACTTAGTTCGTCTTTTTATCTATCATGTTGAAGCGAACCTTGAACCTGAACCAGCCCGAACGATACTGAAAAATCAGTATCAAATTATGGAAAAGCGTCTCTACTATATCATCACTAACCCAGGAATGTATGTGACGATCGCAATGGCTATCGGTTTACTAACCACTGAACCGGACGTTTTAAAAGAGGGTTGGTTGCATATAAAACTCCTGTTTGTTGCCATTTTAATCGGCTATCATCATTACTGCGCTCGGCTGATGAAGAAATTAGCAGTAGATGAATGTGGCTGGAGTGGTCAGCAATTACGTGCTTTAAATGAAGCGCCCACAGTTATGCTAGTAGCGATCGTGTTGCTGGCTGTGTTTAAAAATAATCTACCTACAGATATTGCTGCTTGGGCTATTTTCGGCATGATTATTTTGATGGCAGTTACTATTCAACTTTACGCCAAAAAACGCAGGCAAGATAAAGAGAAATTGACGGCACAAATAGGACAACCACAAGAACAAAGTTAGACAAAATAAGGTAGCACATCTGTGTTACCTTACTAAAAATTGCATCATAACAACAAATGCTACCCATTACCTCATCTTGGAAAGTTTCTCAGTAAATCATCGCTAGGAATCACGGTAGTATAAAAAGTATATTTGTGATTAGCGACATAACGGCGGTCTTGTTTAAGAATAGCCATAAAGTTTCTATGTCCATTACGAGTCCGTCCTACTAAACAACCCGCGCTAGCAAGGCGAATATCATTCCGAGGAAAATCAAAGCCGTAGTGTTGATTCACATAAAAATCATTACCTGTATCAAGTTTGTCGCCAGTTCGTTTAAAATCTTTGTTGAAATCTCTACAAACAGTTATATTTCCAACTTGCACTAATGCTTCGTGAGGCTCTGCTGTGCCGTGGATACCAACAGCCCAAGCTTTGTATTGTCCAAACTGAATTCTAGCGGCTCCTTTGGGATTCATCGGATTATAAGTGTAGTATTTCCCTGGTTCTGTAGTAGCTTCCCAGTGATCTACGATTTTGGGAACGCCATTTACTACTTCAATAACAATCCGCCTATCGTTAAATTGATTAGGTATATCACTGTTGAGATTCCAGTCTGCATTTATGCCCTCTATATAAACAATGTTGTATTCTTTTGGATTGGTAAATACTTGATAACCTTTGGATAGCATATATTTCACAATCCTACTAGCGATGTCATTGCCTAGTTTTAATGGGGGTTTAGGAAGATCGTCTATTTTAGTTTCAATTAGTTTTTTGGCTGTGACTGCTCCTAAAAAGCCATTCTCTTCAGTCCTTATTAATTCTTGAAATTTTTTCAGAGATATCACAGAAACAGGGCCAAATTTGCCATCGGCTGGAGGTTCCAGCAAACCTAAACCGATTAACAATATCTGAATCTGACGAGCCAAGTCTGCATCATCTGCGATCGCATCAAATGACCATTTCTCATCTTTTCCTAAGAAATCTTGTAGTTTCATTATGCACTTGCTTTCATTTACTAAGTTCTAAATATTAAACATCATTTTAAAAATTGATATCGTCTAAAACCATACTCTAACCTCAAATATGAGGTCATCTGGAGTCTGCGATGTCTACGACGAGCTACGCTAACGCACGCACATTGCCTCAATGCGATCGCTGATACAGGCTAAATTATTAATTAGCTCAATTTTTCTGCTGCGCGTCCAAGCAGCAACTCGTCGTCAGGCATAGCCTCTGTAAAACCCGAAATGACTAACGAAGAACTGCTGCAAATTATTGAAGAAGCTGTCAAAGATGAGGTGACAGAATTAGACCTTTTTGGCAAAGGCTTAACAACGCTGCCAGAGGAAATTGGACAACTCACCAATCTGCGATCGCTCGACCTCAGCATCAATCAACTGAGCAGTCTGCCACCGGAAATAGTCCAACTCAACAACCTGCAAACCCTCAACCTCGAAAACAATCAACTGAGCAGTTTACCACCAGAAATAGTCCAACTCACCAACCTGCGATCGCTCGACCTCCGCAGTAATCAACTGAGCAGTCTGCCACCGAAAATAGTCCAACTCACCAACCTGCGCTCGCTCGACCTCCGCAGTAATCAACTGAGCAGTCTGCCACCGAAAATTGGCCAACTCACCAACCTGCAATCCCTCTACCTCTTCAGTAATCAACTGAGCAGTCTGCCACCGGAAATTGGCCAACTCACCAACCTGCAAACCCTCAACCTGCACATTAATCAACTGAGCAGTCTGCCACCGGAAATTGGCCAACTCACCAACCTGCGAACGCTCGACCTCCGCAGTAATCAACTGAGCAGTCTGCCACCGGAAATTGGCCAACTCACCAACCTGCAAACCCTCAACCTCTACAGTAATCAACTGAGCAGTCTGCCACCGGAAATTGGCCAACTCACCAACCTGCAA
>NZ_JAVRBS010000010.1:144326-206953 GCF_034531155.1 Nostoc sp. ChiVER01
AAATTGGCCAACTCACCAACCTGCGAACGCTCGACCTCCGCAGTAATCAACTGAGTAGTCTGCCACCGGAAATTGGCCAACTCACCAACCTGCAAACCCTCAACCTGGACAGGAATCCTTTAGAATCACCTCCACCAGAAATTATCACGAATGGGTTTAAAGCAATTCTTGACTTTTGCAGGCAGCAGCTAGAACAAAAAACCGATCTCCTCTACGAAGCCAAGTTACTCATTGTGGGAGAAGCTGGTGCAGGTAAAACTACGCTAGCTAAAAAAATTCAAAACCCAAACTATGAGCTACAGAAGAATGAAAGTTCTACTGAAGGGATTGATATTATTCAATGGAAGTTCCCGTTCAAGGGGAAAGAATTTCAGGTCAACATTTGGGACTTTGGCGGCCAAGAGATTTATCATACTACTCACCAATTTTTTCTCACTAAACGCTCTCTTTATGCCGTAGTTGCTGATCTTCGCAAACAAGACACAGATTTTTTCTACTGGCTAAATGTGGTGAAATTGTTGAGCGATGATAGTCCTTTACTCATTATCAAAAATGAAAAGCAGGAGCGCAAATGGGAAATAAATGAGAACAATTTACGAAAGGAATTCATCAATTTTAAAGAAACACTTTCTACAAACCTTGCCACTAATCGCGGTCTAACACAAATATTGGATAAAGTTCAGCACTTTATTAGTAGCCTACCTCATGTAGGTATAAAACTTCCTAAAACCTGGGTCAAAGTGCGGGAAGCTTTAGAAGATAACCTCGATGAATATATTAGTTTGGATGAATATTTGAAAATCTGTCAGCAACATGGTTTTACTAAAGAGGAGGACAAATTCCAACTCAGTGGCTATCTGCATGATTTAGGTGTATGCTTACACTTTCAAGACGATGACTTGTTAAGAAAAACCGTTATTCTCAAGCCAACTTGGGGTACAGATGCCGTTTACAAAGTATTAGATAATCCACAAGTCATTGAAAACCTGGGTCAATTTGACCGTGATGATTTAGCAAGTATTTGGCATGAAGAAAAATATGCCTATATGCGACCAGAACTGTTGCAGCTAATGATGAAATTTAAACTGTGCTACAAAATACCTAGTCGTTCCAGCACTTATATTGCACCTCAATTACTCTCTGCCAACAAACCTGATTTTAACTGGGACGATCGCAACAACCTTATCCTGCGCTACACCTATACATTCATGCCCAAAGGCATCCTCACCCGCTTTATTGTCGAGACGCACCCTTGGATTGAACAGCAAAAACTCGTTTGGAAAAATGGTGTTGTTCTTAACAAAGACCAAACTCGTGCTGAAATCATTGAAAACTACAATCAACGGGAAATTAAAATCCGTGTAGCCGGAAACCGTACAAAAGAATTGATGGCAGTCATTACCCATGAACTCGAAAAAATCCACAACTCTTACGAACGTTTGCAATATGAAATACTAGTTCCTTGTAACTGCGAAAAATGTGAAGGAAGCCAAACTCCTTATAGTTATCCTCTGAACGAACTGCGTGAGTTCCTAGATAATAGTGCTTACCTGATTCAATGCAGGAAAACCCGTCAAATGGTAGATGTCCGCAGGTTAATTGATGATGTCATGTTCCAATCCGATAGACCAGATAAGGAACTCAACCCCCAAGTTACACAGTTACAAAGCGAACTGGAGCAACAAAGAGAGGAACCATTAAAACATCACCTAAAAGATAGCAATCAAAAAGAAGTATTTATCTCCTACACTTGGCGAGATCAACAAAGTAAGCCACTTGTAGAGAAAATAGAGCAAGCATTTCAAGCCAAAGACATCAAAATTATTCGTGATACCAATGCAATTGGCTATAAAGAAAGATTTAAAGAATTCATGCAGCGTTTGAGCCGTGGTACATGCGTAATTTTAGTAATCAGCGACCAGTATTTAAAGTCCGAAAATTGTATGTATGAACTGGTTGAAATTTCTAAAAATGGGAATTTATATCAGCAAATCTTTCCTATTATTTTAGCAGATGCCAATATTTTTAACCCTATTGAAAGAATTAAATATATTGAATACTGGGAAGAGAAAATCAAAGAGTTAAACGCAGCGTTGAAAAAAGTAGATGCAGATAATTTGCAAGGATTTCGAGAAGATATTGACCAATACAGAGAGATACGTAGCACGATCGCCAAACTTACCGACCTGCTCAGAGACATGAATACTAAGACTGAAGATATTCACAGCGAATCAGAATTTGAGAGATTGGTGAACGCGATCGCACAGCGTTTAGATGAGTAAAACTAGACTATTAGTGACGCTTTGAGATAGAGCAATGTCTCCAACAGGCTATGCCTACACCCTTTTAACTCGATAATTTGTGTTCTGAGATGCTAGCTTTAAGTGCAGAAGCAGAATAATGAGGATAAAAGGTGCAACTTCGAGGATAAAAGGCGCAACTTCGAGGATAAAAGACGCAACGGCGAGGATAAAAGATGCAACTTCGAGGATAAAAGGTGCAACGGCGAGGATAAAAGGTGCAACGACGAGGATAAAAGACGCAACGGCGAGGATAAAAGGTGCAACTTCGAGGATAAAAGACGCAACTGCGAGGATAAAAGGTGCAATTACGAGGGTTAAAGGTTAAGCGATCGCTCTTTTAACTCGACAACTCATGTTCCAAGGTGCAAGCTTCAACTTCAGAGGTGGAGCGATCAAGATCGTATGATTGGTTCAATCTTACGACTTAGAAGACAGTTCAAACGCCATCTGCGAACGATAGAAACAGACATCAAATTCCAAGAAAAAATTCATGCGTCCTAAAAGTAACGGCACATTATCCGTGAGACTCCAAGCAAACACCAATCGCACTGGTTCAAAACTGGTTATTTGAGCAGATACAACTAACCCTTTTGCCTCAACTGGTGCTAGGTTTCCAGCCAGTTGCACTGAGGTTGTTAGTTCTTCCCAAACTACCCATAACTGAATACCTATGCTGTAAGGTAAAACATTAATACTAGCTCCAGTATCCAATAAACCAGAAACGTTGACGACAGAATTTTTGTAGCTTAACGTCAGAGGTAATATTGGCACTGCATCGATATCCCCGAACACATCACGACTTTCAACAAAGGGAAATCTTTGTGAATTAAGCATCGTTTACCTGTCTGTCTTCTTCTAACAGTGCGGCTAGTTTATTAGCAGCTTCATGGGAATTATAGGGAGACCACACATGATAAGTGACTCCAGGCTGTAACGACAATGCTTCTTCAGTCGCCAGTTCTTGAACTAAAAACTGCATGACCTTGAGTTTATCTGCACGAGATAGGTTGTGCAAGGTCGGAAATAAATCTGCTACGCTCATATCAAGTTGAAGATAACGAGTAAATACTTTTTATATTTTTACAACTACTATAAGGTGGTTACAAAGTTTGTGGCGTTGGCGTAAAAAAGATTTTACTACGCAAAACCTGTCCTTCTCCGATGCGGAGACGGACAGACTTTGATAAAAATTCAAGACAGGGAGAGGTTTGATAACTAATTACTTGATTTGCGGATGAGCATCTTGTCCATCACAACAAACTAAGATTGGGTGTAGCTGTAATTTTAGTCTGGTAAGCCTTTTTGACACCAACCCAGTTACTAGCAATTGGCATTCGCCAACCAGTTCCAAAAGCGCGATCGGTGATTTTTAAACCGGGGGGTGCTTGTCGCCGTTTAAATTCAGCCCGCGCTACCATTTGGATTACTCTGTCTACAATTACCGGATCGTGACCGGCTGCAACTATTTGCACTGCTGATTGGTGATTATGAATTAGGCGTTGCAAAATATCGTCCAAAATTTCGTAAGGCGGTAGAGAGTCTTGATCAACTTGGCCTGGTTTAAGTTCGGCGCTGGGTGGTTTAGTCAAGACATTTTGCGGGATGATTTCATGATTGCGATTTAACCATTGACAAAGTGAATACACACGGGTTTTAGGAACATCTGCAATTACCGCTAACCCGCCATTCATATCGCCGTAGAGAGTACAGTAACCAACAGCCATTTCTGATTTGTTACCGGTAGATAAAAGAAGATAGCCAAATTTATTAGCGATCGCCATTAATAAATTACCGCGAATCCGAGATTGGATATTCTCTTCTGCCAGTCCAAACTCAGTACCTGCAAACAAATCATCTAAAGTTTGATCAAAGCCTTGCATTAACTCGCCAATTGGTAAAAGATGAGTCTTAATCCCCAAATTTTCGGCTAATGCCACAGCATCACTGATAGAATGCTCAGAACTGTAAGGGGAAGGCATGAGAACACCAAGGACATTTTCTTTACCAAGTGCCGCAGTTGCGATCGCAGCTACTATTGCAGAGTCAATCCCGCCGCTTAAACCCAATACTACTTTAGAAAAGCGACACTTACGAGCATAATCTCGCACTCCTAAAACCAACGCTTGCCAAATTTCTTCATCTTCCGATTCATAGACAGGTGCTACAGAACCTAATTGAAAATCCCGTTGCGCTTCATCAAATTCAACTACTACTAAATCAGTATCAAACCCACGGGCGCGGCACATCACTTCACCTTGACGATTCAAGGCAAAACTCCGCCCATCAAAAATTAAGTCATCATTTCCGCCAACCTGATTAGCATAAATCATTGGTTGTTGAAAACGTATTGCACTATGCCTGAGCATTGTTTCTCTAAACTGCTGCTTACCGGCAGTGTAGGGGGAAGCAGACAAATTTACAATTAAATCTACACCTAAAATTGCTAAGTCAGCAATCGGATTTACTGCATAACTACGTTTGCCCCAGAATTCCTCGTCATTCCATAAATCTTCGCAAATAGTTACGCCAATATGGATATCATCTAAAGTGAAATAATTGGCTTCTAAACCTGGTTCAAAATAGCGACGTTCGTCAAATACATCGTAAGTAGGCAAAAGCCGTTTGTGGAAAACTTGCTTAACTTTGCCATCTTCTAGCAAAGCCATGCTGTTAAATAAGGTTTTACCACCACTAATATGTGCTTTGATATTCTGTTCAACAGTTCCTACCAAAACAGCTAAATTTGGTGGTAAATCCTGCACCAAATTTTGTAAAGTGATGCCCATCGCTTCCACAAAACTAGGATTTAATAGTAAATCTCTTGGTGGATAGCCACACAAAGAAAGTTCTGGTGTTAGCAATAAACGCGCCCCGCTAGATGCTGCTAGTTGTGCCGCCTCTAGGATTTTTTGGGCATTTACAAGCAAATCACCAATTGTTGGATTAATTTGAGCGATCGCAATTTTCATATTATTTGTCATTAGTCATTGGTCATTTGTCATTTGTTAAGAGTCATAAGTTACTCTGAACTTAAAACTTTTAACTCTGGACTTTAGGTAGAGACTCGTTAAATAAATACCAAAGGCTTATCTTTTAAGGGAGCAAAAGCTTCAGCATCAAACTTATACAAACTAGCTGGACGACCAGCACCTCGTGATACCTTAATTCCGGTATCGCACAAAAAACCTAACTTGAGTAGACGCGCTCTAAAATTAGAATAATCGGAGAAATTATCACCTAAAACTGTGGCGTATAACTGATATAAATCATTCAAGGTGAACATTTCTGGCAAGACTTCAAAAGCCACGGGGCTATACTCTAATTTATTTCGCAATCGCCTGTGTCCATAAGCCAAAATTTCATTATGGTCAAAAGCTAATTGCGGCACTTGTTTTACCGGATACCAAGCTATGCCAGTCATGCGATCGGCAATTAATTCGGCTTCTTCAAATCGCACTAGGGCAAAGTAACTAACTGATAGATAACGCACACCATAACTATCAGTTGCTTCCCGTGGATCGCGGTTCGGCCCGCCAAATGTATACAGTTGTTCTAAATAGAGATTGTTGACCTTAATTTTCTCTGCCATAATGCGATAGGCGGCATCTTCTAAAGACTCTCCTGGACGTACTAAGGTACCGGGAAGACTCCAATGATTTAGAAATGGTTCTTGCTGTCGCATTACTAGTAGAACTAACAGCCGATTTTGTACAGTATCTACAGAAAAAATTACATTATCAACACCAACCTTGAAATCGGCCAAAGGTTGTTGGTTTAACGGAGTTGGTATCTTTTTTTGTGAACGTCCTGGCATTCGTACAAATGCTCTCGATTAATATAGGCAACTACAGGGGCTGTGAGGGCTTGAGAATCTCCATGTTCGCGGTACGCTGTCGAGGAAACATCTAGACCGGTCAGACTAGCGATCGCAATCTTGCCTCCCAGCTTTTGCACTACCTCTGAACTAGATTCATCTATTGCATATCCCGGTCGCGGTACAATCAGTAGTTGCACTTGCTGTAACAAATCTTCAATACGATACCAACGTGGTAGCTGACTCAGTAAATCTGAACCAATAATCAACGTTAATTGTGCGTCTTCACCCCAAGTAAGCTTGGCTTTTTCTACTGTTTCCAGTGTTCTAAAGCTACTCAATTTTTGTTCCAAAGCAATATTGTGCCGTGGTGCGTCTATATTCGCAATCAACAGTTGCAGCATTGCCGCCCGATGTTCTAAGGGTGTTTGATGAGACTTAAATGGATTATCTGCTGCCCAAACAGCTACCCAATCATAACGCTCAGACAGCCAACTGAGAATTTCTTGATGTCCAGCAGTTGGTGGATCGGCACTAGTTCCAAACAAAGCAACTCTCATCATCTTACTTTGCGTCCTTGGCGTCCTTGGCGGTTCGTTTCTTAGTTTCTTCTGTCAACTCTTGCAGCGCGGCAGAAATTTCCACTTGCACCGAGACAGGATGATCCAAACGGCGTGTCTGTTGTGGCAAACTAGCAACTGATGCGGCGGTACGCTGACGAATTGTTGCCAACGATTCCAACGGCTGTATCCGTTCACCTTCTTGCACTACCAACTGCAACAAAGGTTCTTCTTCCAAAGCAATTTCACCTAAGAGTCCCAACCTGTCTGCTTTTACCTTACCTCCCGTATACGAGCGAAAAATCTGCTTGCGCCCTGGATAAGTAACTTTACCACTAGACTGCTTCATCACTGGGATACCATCAATGTCTACAAGTTTGTAAACTCCATTTACAGGCGAACCTGTAACTAGTCGCGTTCCCAATCCGTAACCATCAATTTGGGCCCCAGCAGCTTTTAATTTGGCAATTTCCCACTCATCCAAGTCGCCACTGACAAAAATTGGTACACCGGGAAGGAGCGATCGCACCTGTTTTGATAAGGTAACTAAATCTCCTGAGTCCAATCTCACTCCTGTTAATTGCATTTCCCCGGAATTTACTTTTTCGGCCAAGCGCCCGGCAGCAGCAATGGTATCGTAAGTATCAATCAGCAATGGCGCACCCGGAAAATATCTATGAAATGCACTGAAAGCTTGTTCTTCAGTGCCTTCTATTGCTGACAACGCCATCACCAGGGCGTGTGCCATAGTACCACTAGGCTTTTGTCCTAGTTGTAGCGCTGCTAACACATTAGAAGTGGCATCTAAACCACCTGCCAACGCCGCCCGCGCCGCCCACAAAGACCCTTGAGGACTAAATGCTCGTCTTGTACCAAATTCTAAAAGTGTTGCTGATTCTCCCGCTATATCCCTTAACCTTGCTGCTTTTGTAGCAATCAAAGTCTGGTAATTAATCGTATTCAGCAGGTAAGTTTCTACTAATTGTGCTTGCCAAAGTGGTGCTTCCACTCGCAATAGTGGCTGATTGGCAAACACAGCTGTTCCTTCTGGTACTGCCCAAACATCACCTGTAAACTTTCCGTCAGCTAAAAGTGACCAAAAGCGATCGCCTGCTTGAGCAAAAATTCCTGTTGCCTGTAATGCCGCAATTTGCGCCAAACTAAACCGGAATTTAGCTAAATATTCCAATGCCTGCGTCAGTCCCATTGCAATTAAATAACCAAAACCCTCTGGCAATCGCCTAACAGTCAACTCAAAGCTTGCCCGTCGTTGTTCTATACCTTCACCTGTGTAACAAGCTGCCATTGTTAACTGGTAAAGGTCGGTCAATAAGCTGTAGTCATCCGCAGAGAGGTTTAGTTCCTGGTTCTGCTGGCTTTGCTGTTTATATACATAGTCCAAATCTGGCAAAGTTGTCATGCAAGAGCTTCCTTACAAGATGCTTCTGTTATTTATGGTAATATTTACCATAAATAATGTCAACTATCAGCAAGTATATTTTCTGAGATTGCCGTATAACAGTAGATTGATGGCAATTTATACTAGCTTTATAAAATATTTAATATTTTTTAATAGTATTAGTTAGCAATAATGTTAATCAAATAAGGTGGTTAATAAAAGGAAACAATATTCTTTGTTTTGCTTCGTTGCCCTAACTGGGGTTGGAGAAACAACTATGTTAAAATTAGAATCAAAGGGAAAAGTTTGTTTTTCTGACAAGCTAAAGTATTGCGAAGTTATCTGAATAAACATTGCATATATTCTCAATATATTGAGAACAAGAGCCAGCTTTGAATATCAGTATTAGAGTATAGGTAGCACAATTAAAGCGACTCGAAAGAAGGAGTCCAATATTATGGCTATTTCCAATATCATTGCGAACATAACCAAGTATATTTCTGAAGCTGCAATGCGGATTTTTGGGCCTAATGATGACGCTTATCCTGCTACAGGCGTACAACCTTTTACAGGCGAACCTTACGATAAGCGTAAAGATGATTATAATTAGGTGCTGAATATAAAAATCTCTGTTGATAGGAGTGGGCAAGATGTCGGCACTACGCAGATTTTAAAAGCGACTATTTTGAGAACCATAGTTTTAAAAGTAGTGGGAGCATTTTGCTCCCACTACTTATTTATGGGTATTTTATATCTTTGAAAAGATGAAAATAAGATGCTGACCTTCCAATACGGTTCGGATAAGCATTTTGAACTAAGAATTGGTTTGGGGAAAAGGTTAAAGGATAAGGGTTAAAGGTTTTTTCTTCCCCTTTCCCCCTTCGCCTTTCCCCTTTAACCGAACCGTATTAGCTGACCTTCAATCTTAAGCCAATAATGATAAAAAATCGAAACAAGTCAAATTCAAAGCTTAATTATCAATTTTGTTTTCTCTTTTATCAGTCATAGACATTTAAAAAGTGAGTCAGATTAGGGCGTGAGGTTTTTCTCACGCCTTTTTTTTTAAACTTTTTTCCCGCCGCCTGCTAAGAGTTCCAGAATGACTCCATTTGTCCAGCCGAAGCCAATTTCGTTAGAACTATATCCAAAGGAAATTTCGTCGGAAACGTTGGCAGAACAGCGTTCAACATCATATTTCTCAACTAGGGTGTTGTGACGCTCGAATTCTTGAATTACCATAGCCAGAAATTTGTTGGCAATGCGATCGCCTTCTGTATGAAACCCATAACGGTGAAGTCCCTGGACAGCAATGTACGTCAATGGTGCCCAACCAAAGGGAGCATCCCACTGGTTTCCGGTAATATGAGTACTGGTAAGAATTCCGCCTGGGGCTTCAAACAAAGAGAGATTTTCCACCACACGCTTGGCTTGGGCTGGAGAAGAAATTCCTAGCCATAAGGGATAAAATGTAGTAGCAAATTCATAACAACGGCGTTTTCCACTCTGGAAGTGATAGTCGAAATAGAGTCCTCGTTCTTCATTCCAAAGAAATTTATCAATCCGATCGCGGCGGATATCTGCGCGATTACGCCATTTTTGTTCCAATTGTTCGTTCCCCAGAATATGCTTAATTTGCGCCATGTCTTGTTCTACTTGATACAGCAAAGTGTTGAGACACACAGGAGCGTAGTGGAGGATATCAGCACTGAAGGGGCCAAATCGGTTGGTAATATCAAAACCGGACTCACGCATGGTGCGATCGCCCTTATAAAATAGATTGGTCAGTTGGTCATTTTCTCGGTCGTAGTAAAGATTGACATCATAATCTTCAACCTCAAAGGTTTGGTAATATTCCTTGACGCGATCATAGTGGGTTTTTCCCTGCTCATCGCGTTCGGAAAACAAAACTTCTGGCGCCGGGCCTTCCCCAAAGGCGTAAAATCTCGATAAGCCGGTTGCGGGATTAAAATGGGGTGGTACTACCCAGTAATAGTAAAATTGCTCTAAAAGCGGTATGGTTGACCTTAACCACTCTTCATCCTGGGTGTGCTTGAATAGTGCCAAAACCATCATGCTGAGGACTGGGGGTTGCGATCGCGACAGCATATAAGTCCGGTTGGCATTGAGGATAGTGCCGTAATTTTGCACCTGGTACAATAATTGGTCTACCTGGCTTTGCGCTAGCTCCAATTCTCCATCGTGCAAAAGTCCCAGTAATATAAAGTAGCTGTCCCAGCCATACATTTCGTTAAATCGACCACCTGGGACGAGATAAGACCCTGGTAGGTATAGTAAGCCATGCTCCTTAATTGCTTCGACTTCTGAGGGCAAAGTGCGAATTTCAATTTCTTGCATATCCTGGGGAGATAGCGATCGCTCTAAGACTGTCTGAATGTTGGGACAATCTTCTAAAGGGGAAATGTAGACGAGCCAAGGAGTATCGGTTTTGTGGTCTAGTTTGGTATCTTTGGCGGATTGTAATAAGTGTTCGTGCGATCGCGTTAAGGTTCTCCAGGTTTTTTTGATATGGGCCCGCACGGCGTCTATCTGCGTGGTGGTAAGTGCTGATGAGGTGAGCATAATTTAATTTGACGGGGTGTGAGGAGGTTGGAGGAATTTTTTTAACGCAGAGGAACGCCAAGGGAATCGCAGAGGTACGCAGAGATTTTAGGGGTTTTCTCTGCGTAAGATGGATTTTTTTTATTCGGCACTACTAACTAATAGAGCGACTGGGAAATGGGCGAGGGCTGATCCGATAGATAGGGTTTGTGTGGTTTGTAAGGGTTGTTGAGTGATGACGTTTTTCCAGGTGGAGGAAGTTCCAGGGGGTAATAACAGGTGCGTATCTTGCCATACTGACTCGCCTAAGGGGTTTTCTCCTGGCTGGATCAGGTTGGTTAAAAAGCGAGGGGCGATCGCGATCGCTGTTTGATTGCCTTCTCGTCGCGCAAAGGCGATTATATGATTGGCGTGGGTTCCTTGAACTTCTAAGGGGAGATAGTCGCCGTCCTGGAATAATAAGACATAGTTTGTTCTGGCTTGGAGTAATTGAGCCGTTAAAAACAGTTTGATTCTGCCGTCGGTTTTATCACTCAGCAATTCTTGAATTAAAGCTAAAGCGTCATTTTTGACTTGTTCGCGGATGGCGCTTAAGTAGGTGCGTCGCTGTTCAAAATCTACTGGGCGGCGGTTATCTGGATCGACTAGGCTTAGTTCCCAAAGTTCTGTTCCTTGGTATACATCGGGTACGCCGGGAGCGGTGATTTTCAGTAGAGTTTGGGAAAGGGAATTGAAGATACCATACTCTGCAATTCGCGCTTGAAAGGGACGAAAGGCTTCTAGAAATTCCCCGGAGAGAGAAGGATCAAGTACTTTTTCAATAAAGGAGGTACAAGCTTCTTCATACTCGCTATCTGGCCGCAACCATGCTGTATGCACTTTCGCTTCTCGAATTGCTTTTATTATATAGTCTTTCACCCGTTCCACGAAGGATGCATGTTCCTGTTCTGCAAAGGGAAACGCCCCTAGCAAGGTTTGATAGAGAAAATACTCGTCGTTGCGATCGGGCATAGCGAACCCGTGGCGATGGCTACGATGTCCTCGATTTATGGCACTCCAGGTATTTACCTGCTGATCCCATTCATCGGGGATTTCTGAGAGAACATTCAATCTGGCCCGCACATCTTCGCCGCGTTTGGTGTCGTGGGTGGCTGTGGTGTTCATTGTGTGTGGCCAGGTTTCTTGATGCTGTTTGTTAAATGCATGAAATTTGGCTAAGTCGATGCCAAAATGACCAGGATTTCCCCCGACTTCATTCAGCGATAGCAACCGATTGTAAACATATAATGTGGTGTCTTCTACGCCTTTTGCCATTAACGGCCCACTGTATTGCTGCATCCGCAAGACAAAATATATCCACTGTTCACGTTCTGTTTGAGTCAGAGAATTATCAAACTCTAGCAGCATTAACTTTTCAATAAAATTCAGTTCGTTCTGCAATAGGGGCGTTTGTTCTTTAGCTTGATCAATTACTTCTTGAATGGTAGCGCGATCGCTTTCTTCAATTCCATCGGATGTAATGTAGGTGCGATAAATCGGAAACAGTGTCAAAATTTCGGCGATCGCTCTTTTTAATCCATTCAGTGTAAAATCATTACCATAGCGATATTTGCTGGAAACATTCTTTAACAAAAGTGCCAGATTGTCAATATCACCTGCTAAATTCTTTTCTAAAATTAGGTGTTTTTTATCCTTCACTACCGAGGCATAATCTACTCTAGAACTGATAAAGTTTTGGTAAATTTTATCAAAAGATGATTCATTTTCAACTTGACAAAATACGCCATTTACATAGTTGAGAAAGTCATATCCTGATGTACCTTCAATTCCCCAGTTTTCTGGCAATTCTTCGGTTAGTTCTAAAATCTTCTCGACGGTGATATAAACATCTCCCATCTTTTCCCGCAGCCTTTCGAGATACTGGATTGGGTTATAAAGTCCATCAATATGGTCAATTCGTAAACCAGTAAATTTTCCTTCTTCAACTAGCTTCTGAATCAGTCCGTGGGTATTATTAAAAACCCGCACTTCTTCAACTTTCACGGAAATCAATTCATTAACAGTAAAGAAACGGCGGTAGTTCATTTCCTCCGCGCCAACTTTCCAGAAGGCGAGACGGTAAAATTGATCCTTCAGTAAATCATCTAGGAGGTTAAAGCTTTCTGAATTACCAGGTTCTCCGTTGAATGTTTGGAGATTTTCGTCGATAAACTCGCGGATAGCATCGTTTGTAGTGTAGAGTTCCCAAACCAATCCTTTAATAAATGCGATTTGGTCTTGTCGCTGTTTTCCTGCAACTTCTGAAGGCACATTTTTGAGAATGTAGAGAATTCCCAATAGCTTAATAAAATCAGGATGATTGCGTCCGAGTGTCCGGGTGAGTTTACCCAAATTATAGGTGATAAATTTTGTGTAAGATTCTAACCGCAGTGGCAGTTTCAAGCTGTAATAGTTGACGGTTAAACCATTTTGTTCGTATTGCAGTTGAATGTGTCCGTTTTCTAGGGATGTACCATAAAAATCTCCTAAGAGAGGAGCGAGAATTCGCTCTTGGCGATCGCCAAAGGGAGCGTTCCAAGAAAGGTCGAAGTAGTCGGTATAGCTAGAATCTGGGCCGTGTTCCAATACGTCCATCAAGTAATCGTTTTCGCTGCTATAGGCCATGTGGTTTGGCACAATATCTTGTAACCAGCCCATACCAAGGTATTGAATTTCACTAACTAATGCATCAAAGGATTCATTAGTTCCCAGTTCTGGGTTAAGTTGAGTGGCATCTACTATATCGTAGCCGTGCGTACTCCCGGATCGTGCTTTGAAAATCGGGGAAGCATATAAATCGGAAATACCTAAATCTGCTAGATAAGCTGCGATCGCTTTGGCGTTGTCAAAGCCAAACTGAGGTGTAAATTGGATTCGATAAGTAGCGGTAGGAATTCGCATATTTTTTTAGTGGGGAGTAAGGGGAATGAGGTTTTGAGGATAAACGCTGAACCTTTATAGAGGATGTTTGAAAAGTCCTCTTCTCGGTAGCAGAGGCGTATTACCCCCCTTAATCCCCCCTTATAAAGGGGGGAAACAAGAAATCTATTTCCCTCCCCTTTACAAGGGGAGGGTTAGGGTGGGGTTAGGGGAGATCAATAAGTGCCTAACATCACAGCCAACCATTGTTAAAACAACCTTTTAGCTCAAACATTAAGCCTTGTTGCTCAAACTTTAAGCCTTATTGCTCGAACCTTAAGCCTTATTGCTCAAACATTAAGTCTTACTGCTCGAACCTTAAGCCTTATTGCTCAAACATTAAGCCTTATTGCTCAAACATTAAGCCTTATTGCTCGAACCTTAAGCCTTACTGCTCAAACATTAAGCCTTATTGCTCAAACATTAAGGTGATGAGGCTGAAACTTTAAGTTCTAACTCTTCCCCTCATCCTTTTTCATAGAGTACTAAACTAGTAGGTTGCAATTTGAATTCTTGGTCTACAGACAAATGTTCAGGAGCTTCAGAACCATGCCCAGACCATGAGGTATCAGCAGAGTCTAACAATTTATTAGCATTTTGCTCAAACGGTAGAGTCACTGTCACTGGAGAAGAATTGAAATTCATCACAAATATTAGTTCACTTGATTCGCACCAACGACGCACGATGACTAACTGCTTCTCTTCATCGCTAGTCGCTTTGATGGAGTTGCGGTCTTGATTCAAAAGTGCTGGATGCGTCTTGCGGAAATTAATTAACTGACGATACCAATCCCAGAGAACTTTGTGTTTACCGTCATTGCGTAATTCCCAATTGAGTTTAGACTTTAGGTAAGTTTCTGACGATTCGGGATCTGGGGGATCATCTGCATAGTGAAATGCTTCAAATTCTTGTTTGCGTCCGGCTCGAACTGCTTGAATTAAATCTGGATCGGAGTGACTGACAAAGTAAATGAAGGGTGCTGTTTCGCCGTATTCTTCTCCCATGAACAACAGGGGTAAGTTGGGCGACAGTAGCACAGCAGCAGCAGCTAACTTTAATCCCTCAAAAGAGATTCGCTGGCCGAGGCGTTCTCCTTTCATTTGATTGCCGATTTGATCGTGATTCTGAATACAGATTGTAAATTGTGATAAAGGGCGATCGCGGCAAGATAAGCCATGAAATCGTTTGCGATCGGGCGAGTATTTCCAATCGTAGACAAAAGTATCTTCATAAGCTTTTGCCAACTGAGCCACTTGCCCAAAATCTTGATAATATCCTTGGCGATCGCCTGTCAACAGTGCGTGCAATGAATGGTGAAAATCATCACTCCACTGGGCATCAAGACCATATCCACCCAATTCTACTGGACGAATTATTCGCGGATTATTCAAGTCACTTTCAGCAATTAAGTGACGTTTCCATTTTTGCCCTTGTTGGGAAAAATGATGAACTGCTTCCGCTAGTTCCCATAAAAAATGCTTCGCCCCCAAGTCGTAAATTGCTTGAATAGCATCCAGCCGCAATGCATCTATGTGGAAGTCACGCAACCAGTAAAGCGCATTTTCGATAAAATAATTTCGCACACCCTGACTATGAGCATCGTCGAAATTCAGCGCTTCGCCCCAAGGCGTTTTATAGGTTTTAGTAAAGTAGGGCGCGAACTGACTCATATAGTTGCCTTCTGGCCCAAAGTGGTTATACACCACATCCAGCACTACGGCAATTCCGTGTTGGTGGCAAGCATTTACTAGTTGCTTTAGATCGGCTGCGCTACCGTAGGAATTTTGCACCGCATAAGGGTAAACGCCGTCATAACCCCAGTTGCGGTATGCAAGAGAAGCTTCAATATGGGTATCTCCCGGAAACTGGGAAATGGGCATAATTTCAATGGCGTTAATTCCCAGTTCTTTCAAATCCGGTAAACGGGGAATAATGGCGGTGAAAGTTCCTTCAGGCGTGAAAGTCCCAACGTGAACTTCATAGAAAATCATCGACTCCACAGGAACCCCAGTCCACCCTTCATCAGTCCACTCAAAGTGTTGATCGACAATTTGCGACGGCCCATGTACCCCTTCTGGTTGATACTGCGACGCAGGATCGGCAAAAGCGTCTTGCCCATTTAAGACATACCGATAAAGCGTGCCTGGATATACATCGTTGACTTTCGTTTGCCAGTATCCCTCAGACTGAGGCTTGAGCGGAATTAATTGCTGTTCTGGCGTCAAAATTTGTACCGTGACACCATTTAATAGCGGAGACCAAACTGTAAATTCACACTCTCCGTCACCCAAGTAGTTAGCACCTATTCTCACGCAGTATCCTCCCATCAGTTCCAGTTTGTTGTGCCGAATCGTGGCGCGATGGCGTACCCGCCCTTTCCAGTGGCGATAAGCAAAGCTTAAGCCTTCGGCTATCGCAAATACTATTGATTGCAAAATGTTTACAAACACGCCAGATAGCATAATGGTTGGTCTACCGGGCTTTTAGCTAGCACCTGTAGGCGGATTTTTGACTAGAACAATTTCTGTCTAATGACAAATTTAGTTGTGAAGGAGGCAGGACAATACAATTTGGTTAAGGTTTTTTGATGAAAATTTTAGATCGCAAATCCGCGATAAATCGCGATTATTGTAGAGACGGCGATTCATCGCGTCTTGCCTTAATTGCAGTTCGCATCCACACAGTATGCCGATTGATATGTATTAGAACGTTTACCAAATATGGTGTAGCGATTATCGCGGATTTGTTCGTAAAAGCGATCGCCTGCCCATTTCATGCCCGGTAAGGCTCGATAAGCGTCTACAAATATACTTCCTGCTGGCAATAATCGCCCAATTTCTTCAGCTGCATTACTACCTTGCCAACGTCTCTGAGGTTCATTGGCATCAATTAAAATCATCCCTTGTTCACAGTCTTGAGCTGTAATTCCCCACTTTAAAATTGTTTGCTCATCTTGCATAGGGCTGTAGCGAAACAGCTTTCCTTGGTCTAAGGTTTCTAGCAATTGTACTAGAGTAACGCAGAGATTACAATTTCCATCGTAGATTACGTAGTAATTCATAGAAATAACTGACTTGTCAGATATGTTTAAATACAACTTTGGTATTCTAGCTTAGAAAACTGTAGCGATCGCTCTTGCTTAAGTAACGCAGTAGTAAATAATCCGAACTACCTCAGCCAAAACAAAATTTCATTTATTAAATATGTATAATGTCGTCTAGCTTAAGTTGTAAATTTGGCAATAGTTCAGACGAAATAGTATCTCCTAAGCGATATTGTCGCTGCTCATACACACCGTTAACTAACTGACAAACAGTGAATGTGGGTTGTTTAGGATTGCCAATAAATTGCAAACTACCCAAGCCCCGAAAATCTACAATCCAATATTCTGGGATGTTAAGAAAAGCATATTCTTCCACTTTTCTTGCATAATCATCTTGCCAGTTTGTACTCACAACTTCAGCAACAAGCTTAATAGTACTGCCATTACAAATAATAGGTTCTTTTTGCCAAAGCGGTTCTTTACTAAGTTCTGCTTTATCTAAAACAATTACATCAGGACGCAGCACTGTAGCTTCAGCCGCAGGCGGTTTAATTAAACAAGTTTTTGGAACTAACCAGTTTAAATTAGAATTAAAAATTTCGACATAGATTCTACCAACAATACTACCTGCAATAGCTTCGTGTGGCCCTGTAGGATCCATGTCTCTTAGTTGTCCGTCGATTAATTCGTAGCGTGTATTGTCACCATATTCGGCTATAAATTCTTCAAAGGTAAATAGTTTGGGCGAGGTGTAGGTCATTATGTCTTGTTTTGAGTTTATTGTAGCGAAAGCATTAGGCATTGAATAGAGAGGTTAAAATTTGAAGTTTCACCCTTAGAGATTCAACTTTTAAGTTTTAACTCCCCCTAATTTCTGACTTCTGAATTCTGCTGTATCATGCTTTTGGAATGGTATTTGCTTAGTTTTTTCATTAATGAGAAAATATTCATGAAATACAAACTCTTGGGCAAAAGCGGGTTAAGAGTCTCTGAACTCTCCTTAGGAACCATGACCTTTGGTGAAGATTGGGGTTGGGGTGCATCTGTTGACGAAAGCCGTAAAATCTTCGATAGCTATGCAGAAGCAGGGGGAAATTTCATTGACACCGCCAACGGTTATACCGATGGTAGCAGTGAAAAAATTGTCGGTGAGTTGATTGCTAAAGAACGGGAACGCTTTGTAGTTGCGACAAAATATTCCTTTCCCTTGCAGATGGATAACAAAAAAGGCGACCCTAACGCCAGTGGAAACCATCGCAAGAACTTAGTCCAGTCTTTAGAAGGTAGCCTGAAACGACTGAATACTGATTACATTGATTTATTCTGGTTGCACGCTTGGGATTTCACAACACCTATTGAAGAAGTATTGCGATCGCTTGATGATGTAGTCCGCCAAGGTAAAGTACTTTACATCGGTATTTCTGATACACCTGCTTGGATCGTTTCCCAAGCAAATACTATTGCCCAATACCAAGGATGGACGCAGTTTGTCGCCCTACAAATTGAGTATAGTTTAATTCAACGAACCCCAGAACGTGACTTGTTGCCGATGGCTAAAGCCTTGGATTTAGCAGTAACACCGTGGTCGCCTTTGGGTGGTGGTGTGCTTACAGGTAAATATAATCAGCCTCCTCAAGCAGACGGTGAAAAAGGACGACTCGAAACTTTTGGGGGAGAGATTTCACAGAAGAATTTAGCGATCGCTCAAGTTGTCAGTGAAGTTGCAACCGAAATCGGACACACACCTTCACAAGTAGCATTAGCTTGGTTACACGCTCAAAATGGTGTGATTATTCCGATCATTGGCGCACGTAAATTAACGCAGTTTCAAGATAACTTAGCTTCTTTAGATATCATCCTCTCGCCAGAACATTTGCAACAATTAAATGAAGTTAGTCAAATTGAACTGGGTTTTCCCCATGACTTTTTACACAATGATGTAATTCGCGATCGCCTTTTCGGTGGTACATTCAATACCATAGAAAACCACCGTATTTAACTAATAGTCATAAACTTTAACATATTCAGGCATTAATTCAATCGGTCGTCAGAGAGTTTCGTTAAGCCAAATAATTCTGTAGAGTTAGATATAAAAGGCATTAACAACGTAGAATCATGAACGACAACAGCATTACATCACGTTTGTACCCTACCCGCATTGATATTCCCGCCGAAGCACGAGTGAAAATCGTGGTACTTCTCAACCAAACTTTAGCAGCCACTTCGGATTTGAAAACCCAAGCAAAGCAAGCGCACTGGAATGTTAAAGGTACTGACTTTTACCAGTTACACTTATTATTTGATGAACTGGCTGGAGAATTGGAAGAGTACATCGATATGGTAGCTGAACGTGTCACAGCTTTAGGCGGATACGCTTTCGGAACAGCCCGTGCCGCAGCTAGAAATTCAATTTTGCCAGAATATCCCTTAGATATTTTGGATGGTAAAGACCATGTAACAGCCTTGTCAGATCGTTATGCACTCTATGCTAAACATCTGCGGGAAGCGATCGATAAAACAGATGACTTAAGCGATCTCGACACTGCCGATCTTTACACCGAAATTTCCCGCGCCATTGACAAACGACTATGGTTCTTAGAAGCTCATCTGCAAGTAGCAGAAATTAAGGGAGAGAATGGCAAAGCGGGTGCTACTACAACTCAAAAGATCCCTGCTGGTGTAAAATAAGCACTTTTGAGAAAAGTAGTCTTTTGTAAATCTAATAGTATCTTTTTGGTAAGTACGACACTTTTAAGTGCGTACTTTTCTTTTATATGTATATACTTTACTATTGAAATAGTTCAAAACGTAGGTCGAAAAACTCCAGAATATCTTCGACAAGTGATATCTCAAGATTAATACTTCAACTTCAATAAGCTAGTCGATTAGTGAAAAAGTATACTAATTTCCTTCTAATTCCTAACTCTTGTACAGACGCGATTCATCGCGTCTCTTCTACGATTCATTGCGTCTCTTCTACGATTCATTGCGTCTCTTCTACAATTCATCGCGTCTTTTCTACAATTCATTGCGTCTCTAAATACTGATTAACAACGAGGTAAATATATGTCTCAAAATACAATTAGCCATCTAATTCATGATAGAAACGCCCGTGGTCACGCCAAAATGGGCTGGCTCGATAGTTATCACACATTTTCCTTCGGTAGTTTTTACGATCCCAACCGCATGGGATTTCGTTCTCTGCGAGTGATTAACGACGATCGCATCGCCCCTGGTGCTGGATTCCCCACCCACAGCCATCGTGACATGGAAATCCTCACTTATGTCTTAGAAGGTGCTGTAGAGCATAAAGATAGCTTGGGTACTGGGTCAGTAATTCGTCCTGGTGATGCACAGATTATGAGTGCTGGAACTGGAATCAGCCACAGTGAATTTAATCCTTCGCCAACTGAACCACTACACTTGTTACAAATTTGGATTCTTCCCGACCAAGAAGGGTTGACACCAAGATATGAACAAAAAGCTTTTCCTTTAGAAGAAAAGCGTGGCAAATTACGCTTAATTGCTGCTAAAGATGGGCGCGATGGTGCTGTGACAATTCACCAAGATGTTGATTTATACACATCTGTTTTAGAATCAGGTGATGTTGTTAATTATCAAATCAAACCTGGTCGCTATGCCTGGTTACAAATAGCCCAAGGTATAGTTAACTTAAATGGTGAAGAACTCAGAGCAGGCGATGGAGTGCAAATCAACGGTGAAGAACAGCTAGAAATTAGCACCAACATCGGCGGCGAAATCTTACTTTTTGATTTAGCGTAATCTAGCAATCCTGAGTCATTGCTGAGAAACAAGATCCCCCACTTCGTAAAAGTTGTGGGGGATATTTCAATACGGTTCAGATAAGCTTTTTCTCTTCCCCTGCTTCCCCTGCGTCCCCTGCTCCCCCTGCCTGCCTCAACGGAAGGGATATAAGATAGATAAGAATAGGGGATAGAAGAAAGTAGTAAATTGATTTTGTAAATTAAATTAAAAAATTGCTATACAGATAATTCCCTCAAGATAGTGGCTCAAATGTACTAGTAAGGGTCAAATACTAGAAAATTAGTAGAAGTAAAGTGTAACAGGCATGAAACCATTGGAAATACGTGATGTTGATTCTCGATATAACCCAGCAGCGATTGAGGAAAAATGGCAAAAAACATGGGTAGAACTTGGCTTAGATAAAACACCGACAGCTAGCAACAAGCCAAAATTCTACGCTTTATCCATGTTCCCTTATCCATCGGGCAGCCTACACATGGGTCACGTCCGTAATTATACGATTACCGATGTGATTGCCCGCCTTAAAAGAATGCAAGGCTATCGAGTAATACATCCAATGGGTTGGGATGCCTTTGGCTTGCCAGCAGAAAATGCCGCCATTGACCGTGGTGTACCGCCAGCAAAGTGGACTTATCAGAATATGGCCCAGATGCGGCAACAATTGCAGCGTCTTGGTTTATCCATTGACTGGGAATGTGAACTTGCTACCTGTTCACCCGATTATTACAAGTGGACACAATGGATTTTCTTGCAGTTTTTGCAAGCGGGGTTAGCTTACCAAAAAGAAGCAGCAGTAAATTGGGATCCCATTGACCAAACTGTATTGGCAAATGAGCAAGTCGATAACGAAGGACGTTCTTGGCGCAGTGGCGCAATAGTTGAGCGCAAATTATTGCGACAGTGGTTTTTCAAGATTACCGATTATGCCGAAGAATTACTCAATGACTTGGATAAGTTAACAGGTTGGCCGGAACGCGTCAAATTGATGCAGGCAAACTGGATTGGCAAATCCACAGGCGCTTATTTAGAATTTCCCATTATTGGGATAGATGAAAAAATCGCCGTGTACACCACACGTCCAGATACCGTTTATGGTGTCAGCTACCTGGTGTTAGCACCAGAACATCCCTTAACAAAGCGTGTCACTACAAAAGAACAACTTGTAGCCGTAGAAGCTTTTATTAAAGAGGTTTCCAATCAAAGTGAGTTGGAACGTACTGCTGAAGACAAACCGAAGCGGGGTATTTCTACAGGTGGAGTGGCAATTAACCCGTTTTCAGGGGAAGAAGTGCCGATTTGGATTGCTGACTATGTACTGTATGAGTATGGTACTGGGGCAGTGATGGGTGTACCAGCCCATGATGTCCGGGATTTTAAGTTTGCCAAAAATTACGATTTGCCAATTAATTTTGTTATCGCTTCCCCAGATGATGTTGCAGGTTTTGATTTAACTCCAACATCAGAGATTAATGAAGTCAGACAACTTACCCAAATTGAATATAACCAGGCATACACTGAACCAGGAATTTTAATTAATTCTAGGTCTTTTACCGGTATGACTTCCACAGATGCTAAACAAGCGATAATTGAATACGCCGAACAACAAGGTTTTGGTAAAGTACGGGTGCAATATCGCTTGCGGGATTGGTTAATTTCGCGGCAGCGTTACTGGGGCGCACCGATACCTGTAATCCACTGTCCCAACTGTGGGATAGTGCCAGTGCCTGATAAAGATTTACCAGTTCAGTTGCCAGAAGAAGTGGAATTTACTGGACGTGACGGTTCACCTTTAACTCAGTTAGAAAGCTGGGTAAATGTGCCTTGTCCAACTTGTGGCACTCCGGCAAAGCGGGAAACTGACACGATGGATACTTTTATTGATTCCTCGTGGTATTTCTTGCGCTTCCCTGACGCTAAAAATGAACAACAGGTTTTTGATTCCACTAAAATTAACGACTGGATGCCAGTTGATCAGTACGTGGGTGGAATTGAACACGCGATTTTACATTTGTTATATTCGCGCTTCTTTACTAAGGTACTACGCGATCGCGGTTTGTTAAACTTTGATGAACCCTTCCAACGCCTGTTAACTCAAGGTATGGTACAGGGTTTAACTTACCTAAATCCCAACAAGGGCGGTAAAGATAAATGGATTCCTTCTGATCTGGTAAATTCTGCTAACCCCCGCGACCCTCAGACAGGTGAACCACTGCAACGTCTCTACGCCACCATGTCTAAATCAAAGGGTAACGGTGTAGCCCCAGAAGATGTAATTTCCAAATACGGTATAGATACAGCGCGGATGTTCATTTTGTTCAAAGCGCCGCCAGAAAAAGACCTGGAATGGGATGAAGCCGATGTGGAAGGACAATTCCGCTTTTTAAATCGAGTTTGGCGTTTGGTGACAGATTATGTTGCAGCTGGGGTATCCCATAAGCAAGTGCAACTCGCTGATTTAACTAAGGCAGAAAAAGAATTGCGACGGGCGATTCACACGGCTATTCAAGCAGTGACAGAAGACGTTGAAGACGAATATCAATTCAACACAGCTATATCAGAATTGATGAAGTTGAGTAACGCTCTAACTGATGCCGATGGGAAAAATTCACCAATTTACGCAGAAGGTATTCGCACTTTGGTGGTATTGCTAGCACCCTTTGCACCACACATTGCTGATGAATTGTGGCATTTATTGGGTGAAAGTAATTCAGTTCACACTCAAACTTGGCCGTCATTTGACCCGGCTGCTTTGGTAGCTGATGAAATTACTTTAGTAATTCAAATTATGGGCAAAACTCGCGGCTCGATTCAAGTACCAGCGCAAGCAGATAAAGCAGCGTTGGAGAAATATGCCCGTGAATCAGAAATTGCCCAACGTTACATCGAAGGTAAGGAGATTAAAAAGGTAATTGTCGTGCCTGGAAAGTTGGTAAATTTTGTAGTTAGCTAAGTACAGCTTTGCCTAAAATCTTGGCGAATTGAGGGTTGAAATTTCAACGCGGATGCGCTTCATCTTCGCGCAGGGTAGAAGCGCAGACAATTCGCTAGGAATTAATTATTGTACTTAGCGATCAATAAAATTGTAAATATAGCCTGACCAAACATCTGGGAAAAGGTTAAAGGTTTTTTCTTTCCCCTTTTCCCCTTAACCGACAAGTATTGTAACCACTTCGGTATTATTGTTTGCACAAACAATCGTAATTGGGAAAAGTTTGCAGCACGGATAGATGAAGCTCTGACAATAGAAGAACCGTTGCAAGGAAAACTAATTCGTGTGGTACGTCCAGTCACTTAAAATAATTCGTAATGACGCTCCTGCGTCGCTAACGCTGCGCTAACGTAATTAAGTTTTGAAATGGTGATTTAAACCCTGTCTAATACCAATTCTCCAAAATGAGGCAACAGATGTAAATCAGGAAAGTCTTGCTGCATCTAAGTTTCTTAATTGCGTTAGCGTTAGCGAAGTGGTAGCGTTCGCGCAGCGTCTCGTAGAGAGGAACGAGCGTCCGTAGGAGCGTCATTGCGAATTGGCATAACATACTTGCGGCTTGTTATAAACAGGGGATTTAAACCCACAGAATTGCTTAAAAAGTTTTGATGGAATGCACAAATGCTAAAGTCATCAAGTATGTGTTGCAACAATTGTTATACCAGTAATTTATCACTCTGGTATATGTGTATTTAAAAACATCTGTATGATCTTCCAGAGAGTTTAACTGTTTTATTTATACACGAAAAAACGCTTGAGAGTTTTGCTCACTCAAGCGTTTCCTCGTAAAAGCTTATACCAACTCACTCGTTTGATGCAACATTTGAAATCTGCAACGCCCCCTTATTAGGGAGCATTGCGAGGATAACTTGTGACAAACATGTGGTGAAATGGTATCACTCCTTGCACTAATTAAGAATATCTCTTTTGCAAGAATACCGGGGATCTGATGAGTGACAGTTTATGAACTGAACACTAGTTAAAAACGACTCATCATGAATAGTAATTAACAAGACTAAGCATGATTGTAGCAATTTTGTGAGTATAGTATAAAAACTTATAGTTTATTGGCGATCGCCTACTACTAAGTACAGTTTTAAATGTGCAGCGAGTAACAGCATACTTATCTCAAAATTGGCTGCAAATGAACCAGAAAGCATCAGTAGAAAATCGCCATTGAGTAAGCCAGGATAAGCCTTTAATATTGACAGCGAAATGATTTGGAGGAAAATAAATTATCAGATCCTCAATGGATAAAAGTATTCTTTAGAGGATGGCAACCGAAGAACAAATGCTCGACCTAAGCAGATTGAAAAGTTTGGGTTAAGTATCTTCTATCTCTTATCAAACGGCAACATGCAGCGCTTCCGCATAGTGTAGGCAGTTACTTCATTCATTGAAGCAAAACACAGCTTTTTCACTGACGATTTCGCGTGTTTATATAAAAACAATAGAGGCAGATTATGGGTAAGATTTAAGAATTTATTATATCTGTGCCTCATCTAGATAGAGGTTTCACCTTTGGTTAAAATAGCCGCTCTCCTACGAGCAAACGCCTTAACCTGTTGTCTAGGTGTGTGGTAAGATTGCCTGTGAACAGGGGTTTTATTTGAGTTGGAGTCTCGTATAAATTGCAAAGGTCAAGCTGACCGATTATTAACTCCCACGATACTTTTCCTATGAATTTGGAAAATATACAACAAGGCTGGTGACGAACTGAGTGGAATTTGTAGATGAATATCTAGAATTTGCTATCAGACTTAACCAACTCCCACAATTTTGACTTTTATTTGATTTTTAGGATAGACATATGAACGACAAGCTGATGCTGATGATTCCAGGCCCAACCCCGGTGCCAGAAGCTGCCTTACTGGCATTAGCCAAGCATCCGATTGGACACCGCACCAGTGAATTTAGCAATATATTGGCAGAGGTAACGGAAAACCTCAAGTGGCTACATCAAACTCAAAGTGATGTGCTAACGCTGAATGTCAGTGGTACGGGTGCTGTAGAAGCCGGAATAATTAATTTTCTCTCTCCAGGCGATCGCATTTTAGTTGGTTCTAATGGTAAATTTGGCGAACGCTGGGTAGAAGTTGGTCAAGCCTACGGTTTGAATGTAGAAGAAGTTAAGGTGGAATGGGGAAAACCCTTAGACCCCGCAGCATTTGCCGAAAAACTGCAAGCTGATACTCAAAAGCAAATTAAAGCCGTAATCATTACCCACAGCGAAACCTCGACGGGTGTTTTGAATGATTTAGAAACCATCAACCGCCATGTTAAAGAACACGGTGAAGCTTTAATTATCGTTGATGCCGTCACTAGCTTGGGTGCGTTCAATCTACCTGTGGATGCTTGGGGCTTGGATATAGTCGCCTCCGGTTCCCAAAAAGGTTATATGATTCCACCGGGATTGGGTTTTGTCTCTGTCAGCCCCAAAGCTTGGGAAGCTTACAAAACGGCAAAGCTACCGAAATATTATTTGGACTTAGGCAAATATCGCAAAGCCACAGCCAAAAATACAACTCCATTTACTCCACCTGTGAACTTGATTGTAGCGCTGCATACCACGTTGCGAATCATGAAGGAGGAAGGCTTAGAATCAATATTTGCTCGACATGAACGGCTAAAAAATGCTACCCGCGCCGCCATTCAAGGCTTAAATTTACCCTTGTTTGCAGCAGATAGTTCCGCTAGCCCGGCAATTACGGCTGTAGCACCACAAGGAATTGAACCGGATAAGATTCGGTCATTGATGAAAAAACGTTTTGATATTGCCCTAGCGGGTGGTCAAGACCATTTGAGTAATAAGATTTTTCGCATTGGTCACTTGGGTTTTGTGAGCGATCGCGATATTCTTAGCTGTATCGCATCCTTAGAAGTTACCCTAAGAGAACTTGGCTATGAAGATTTCACCCCTGGATCTGGTATAGCAGCAGCAGTTAGAGTGTTTACACAATAGTCATTGGTCATTTGCAAAGGACAAAGGACAAATCAAAAGAGCGAGTTAAATTATCAACTTGCTCTTTTAATTTGTATATAAATAAGTAAAAACCGCCAAAGTTAATAAACTTATATATCAACCTTTGCACAAGGTATAGTGTGACATGTCCCAATTTTCATAAATTATACCAAGTTGCTCTAAATAGTATTGCTCTGAAGACAGTCAGATAGCTTATTCAACACCAAACAAGACTAATTTTGGCAACTTAGCATGATACTGAATTGGTATAAATAGAGTATTTTTTCAGATTCTGATAACAGCCTTTTAGTAGAGACTTTTAATCCAAAATCCAAAATTATTATGACTATGCCGTTTCCAACCAATCATAAATTTGGTCTAACTGCTCTAGAGTAATCAAACCATATTGCCAAAGAATCATTGCCAAAGGGCCTGGATCTTGCTCTCGATGCCGAAGTGCCACCGCCAGCGATGCCGTGGAAATTGCTAAATCTTCTTGCAAAAAATTAATCAGTCGAGAATATTTTGATTGTGACATTTGTATCTCACCTCCTTGTGCAGAATGTATTGTCATATATCAGTTCACCATTGCTTGGTAGCCACTAGCCAGTATTTTATCTGTCACTTTGCCGTTATCGGCTATACACCCTAGCAGAGTATTTGTGATTTGCCTTTAACAAAGGCTTCTCATAGAAACTCTGAAAAATAAAAATTTTCTTACAAATTATCTGCTCAATTGTTAAGCAGTATTCTTACTTAGTTAAATTGGCTCCATTTTGTTTACTTTTGTGCGTTATTTAATTACACATGGAGTAACAAAGATTCCATAGCCTATATTCTCTTATTGGCGACTGTTTACACTTGCGCCCAAGGGAATATTTTTGCCAAACCTCAAGACTGCGATTTCGGGTTGGAGACAGTAGAATTTTACATTATCACCACAGTTTTTAAATAGTAGCGTTACAGATGAATTTTTTCCATAAGACGTGCCATTTTTTACAGAAAAAACATAGATTTCGATAGTATAGACTCTGAACAGAGAAACTATCCAAATCTTTATCTACGCAAAGCACCGAAGTCTCAACGCTCAATTTTGACAATATCGCCCGCTTTCAACTTCAACTCGGCAGCTCTGCCAGAGCGAAGTTCAATCACCTGATTGATTGGTGTATTGGGCCCATAGGTAGGACAAGGCTCACTAGCACAAGGAGGTGCAGCAGCCTGAATATATTTAACGACTCCGTTTTGTAAAAATACCATATCTAAGGCCACAGGTACATTCTTCATCCAAAAACTAACTGGTTGTGGTGAAGGGAACCCAAACAACATCCCCCGGTTATCTGGCAAAGCTGGTCGATACATCAACCCCATTGCTTGCTGTTGTGGTGTCTGCGCCACTTCTAACTGAATTGTTGTGCCATTAGGAACAATAGCTTTAGCAGAAATTGGTAGTTTTTGACCTAAACTCTCTGGTGCTGGAGTTTGAGAATTAGACGTAGGGCTGGGAGGTTTAGCTGTTGTTGGCACAGAACAGCCCATCAGTAAAATACTTAGCACCATTGAAAGCAAACTTAGTCGATAAATCATAATTATTTTTGATTTTGTAATTTAGATTTCAATTTTACAGAATTTAAGCTAAAAAACTTACGGCTTTTATTCGTCCTTTCAGGAGGCAGGAGTAACCCACACCTTATGCAAGGTAGGATTGAAGGGACGCTTTGTGCTTCGTCGTACCGCGATGCTCGTAAGCGACGTAGGAGCGTCTGACTCGCTCTAAGCATTTGCGTAGCGTCTCGTAGAGAGTGTACTAAGATTCTCTCAAAACGTACCCTACACCTCGCACCGTTTGAATGAGGCGCTTTTGTCCTTCATCTTCAATTTTTAGGCGCAAGTAGCGGATATACACTTCAATTACATTGGACTCGCCCAGAAAGTCGTAACCCCAAACGTTTTCTAAAATTTGTTCGCGGGTTAATACCTCACGGGGATGTTCCATTAAGAATTTTAATAGCTCAAATTCTTTCATTGTCAAGTCAATTGCTCGTCCGCTATGTATGGCACGGCGAGTTGCTATATCTAAAATCAGATCCCCAAAGCGTAACTGCTCCGTGGTATCCACATCAGGTTTTAAGTAGAGCCGAATCAACTTTAAAAAGTCTTCTGAGCGATAAGGTTTGAGGATGTAATCATCCGCTCCTGCTTCTAGACAAGCTACACGATCATCAACTGTATCCCTTGCCATTAAAATTAATACAGGCGATCGCATACCAGTACTTCTTAGATTTTTGCACAATGAGAGTCCTGATTCTCCTGCTAGCATCCGGTCTAAAACAATTAAAGCAGGTTGGCGATCGCGACAGTGTTGTAAACCACTAGTCGCATCATGAGCCAAAATTGATTCATACCCGGCTTCTTGCAAATCGCAAGAAAGCTGATTTGCTAGGCTCTCATCGGTTTCAATCACCAAAACACAGGGACTTGGAGCAACTGTCATAACAATTTGGGATATTGGATTTGAGATTGTAAAGATATTCCAGAGAAAATCTTTACATCAGTTATAAAGTGCAATTACGAGTTATTAGTGATGGAGCAATCCTGATTTGACACGCTGCTAAGAATCTTTTAGCACGTTCAGGTGTCAGCCATCTAATTCTTGGATGCAATCTTAATAACTAAATCCAAATACCATCTTTACACCAGTAATTCTGGAAGGAAATCAGTAAGTTGGGGAGTGGGGGATGAGGGAGATAATCCATTCAAAATTCAAAAACTTCTGCCTCCTGCCCAATCTCTACGGCAATTCTACCGAAGTTGGTTTAGCAATATGTGGTAAACCCCAACCTAATTTTTCTCGTAAAATTCGGAAAAACTCAGGCGGTTGCAGACGAATAAATCGAACACTATATTGCGATCGCTCCATATATACTCTATCTTCTGGTAGTACATAGCACCCTCCATTACCATCCACCACCATTACCAGCCGAGGAATGTTAACTGGGTAAATGTTGACCGATTCAGTATCTGGAAATACTAATGCTCTAGAAGCTAAGGAATGGGGACAAATGGGTACTAGCTGTAAAGCAGGTACACCAGGGGTAACAACTGGGCCACCAGCACTCAATGAGTAAGCTGTAGAACCAGTAGGTGTAGAAACAATTACACCATCTGCTGCAATATCTACTGGCGCATGACGCCCTATGGCAATTTCAAAATGGCACATAGAGGTCAAAGGTTCGCGGTGCAGAACCATTTCATTTAAGCAGAGGGCTTCCCACAGCACTGAATCTCCCCGAAACACTTTGACGGTGAGCATGGCTCGTTCTTCAATTTCATACTCACCCGTCATTGCCTGTTCTAGTGCTTGAGGCAATTGATTCAGGAAGGTTTCTGTTAAAAATCCCATGTGGCCGGTATTCACTGTTAGCAGTGGAATACCACAGGGAGCCACCTGACGAGACGCTGCTAAAACAGTCCCGTCTCCCCCTAACACCACTGCAAACTCCATATCCGAGTCAAAACCAGGGGGCGTTAGACCATCAATGGGGGTGTGGCATACAGGACTCTCCGGGTTAGAGTAGCCCAATATTCCACCGATACTCGATGTGACACACACATCCCAACCAGCTGCGGTTAGCTTGTCTTTCAACTCGATAGCGACACGGCCGGCTATCGGTTTAACGTCATTGTAGATAATGCCTGCTTTCGGCACACTCAAATATCCAAGTTTAGGCGATGCTCTGTATTATGTAATCCTTACACATTTTGGTCATGTAGTCATTAATCTAGAGTCAAATATCCAAAGTCTAGACTTTTATGACTAATGTCTGTTTTGTAATAATTATTGACTATTGGCTTTTGAAGACTGTTTAAAAGGAGTTTTTTTAGGTTTCTGCTTTTTATTTTTATTTTTCTGGTAGTCTAACTCTTTGAGCTTCTTCATTATTCGACTGAAGTACTCTTGTAGATAGCTTTCTAGGGTTGTGGTTTGTTGCGGATCTAAGCCAAAAATTGTGTATACTTCATCCATTGAAGCATTTAACTCTTTACCACTAGCTAATACTTCTGTAAATGCTAGCCTGTCTGCTACGTTCCATCCCCACTGAAAGAACCGCATTAAGCCGCGCACAGCACGCAGCAAGGTTATTGGCATCCGTGTTACTCTGGCATCTTTTCCAGATAAACGTTCGCATAGGTTAATAATTTCTTCTGCACTCCACGCACGAGTACCGACTACAGGAAAAGTTTGGTTTTGCGTTTCTGGCACACTCAATGCACGGATTGCGAACTTAGCAATGTCCTGAGTATCCATATAGGCGATGGGAGAAGAATTACCAGTCACCCAAACTGGCTGTGATTCCAAAATAGGAATTCCGTACTGACCGATTAATCCTTGCATAAACCCAGCTAGGCGCAAGATGGTGTAATTTAAGCCAGACTCAGCCAAGAAGAGTTCTGTACACCGCTTAATTTCCATTAACGGCACTTCTGGGTATTTATCAGCATCTAATATCGAAAAGAAAATAAAACGCTCTACACCTGCTGCTTTTGCTGCTTGAATCAATGCTACTTTGCCGTCCCAGTCCACTTGTTTGATACTCAGTGAATCTGTAGGACGAGATGTTGATGCATCAATAACTTGGGTTACTCCTTCTAAAGCTTCCGCTAAGGTATCGGGGTAACGTAAATTTCCCGGTACGAGTTCTGCACCCCATTCTTTGAGAAAAGCTGCTTTTTTACTGCTTCGGACAAGACAGCGTACTTTATATCCCTCATCGATTGCACGACGAGCCACTTGTCTTCCTAAGGTGCCAGTGGCACCGACGATTAATAATGTCATGAGGGTTGTAATAAATTTTATTGTTTTATGAAAAGAATGTTATCAGAATAACCTATGCAAACAAAACTTTACATCTTTTCTAAGAAAATCGTTTGTTATGGGCAGACTCATGGGAAAATTGCTGTCCGGTAAACGGACAGCAATTTTCCCTGTTAGCGAAAAGTATGAACGCCAGATTGGGGCGAACAGAACTTTTCAAGGCAGAGGAAAACCTCTTTCCTCTCAATAGCCAATTACCGTAGGGATTATTCTTCTGTGCCTTGAATTTTTAGTAACAACGCGCCTAAGCCCCAGCCTACGAAGATTAAACCGAAGGACAATAGAGCTGCATTCAAAAGTTCGCCGCCCATTGGTGTGATTCTCCTTATGCAAATTAGTGTGTGTAAACTAGGTCTATCAGAAGCTCTTGAATTGTTGCTGTAGAATTAGACCTGTGTAAATAATCTTAAACTAGTTTAGCAAGTAATCCCTACTGGTTTGGGGGGCAATCCCTACTGTGAGCGGGAGAACACGGGGATGGGGAAATTTGATGATAATAATTATGAATAAATTTTATGTATCAAAATAATTTAGATAATCTAGTGAATTTTACCAAAAAAAATCGCCCGCGTTTAGCGGTGACGTTGGGAGATCCGGCGGGAATTGGGCCGGAGGTGATTTTGAAAGCTTTAGCAGAACCAGAAATTAGTAAGAAATATGACGTTACAGTGGTGGGAAACCGGGCTTTGTTAGGACATATTTATTACAAACTGAACTTAACTGAGAATTTAGTACCTTTGGCAAATCCAGACAATTTGTCAGTTATTAATGTGCAGTTAGATGGAAAAATTCAAGATGAAATTATTGCCGGAATAGGTAATGCGGCCAGTGGTGCGGCTAGTTTTGCGTATATGGAATGTGCGATCGCTCAAACACTGGCTGGTAAATTTGATGCTATTGTCACAGGCCCGATCGCTAAATCTGCTTGGAAAGCCGCAGGTTATAATTATCCAGGACAAACAGAACTTTTGGCAGAAAAATCAGGTGTTGAGCGTTTTGGGATGTTATTTGTGGCGCGATCGCCCCATACTAATTGGACACTCCGCGCAATACTAACCACCACACATATTCCCCTACGTCAAGTAGCCGATATATTGACACCGCAATTGTTGACACAGAAATTGGATTTGCTGGTGGAGTGTTTAGAGAAAGACTTTGGGATAGAAAATGGGAGAATTGCGATCGCAGGTTTAAATCCCCACAGTGGCGAACAGGGACAACTTGGACATGAAGAACAAGATTGGTTAATTCCCTGGTTAGAGCAAGAGCGGCAAAATAGACCACAATTACAGCTAGATGGGCCAATACCGCCAGATACGATGTGGGTTAAACCTGGTCAAGCTTGGTATGGAAATTCTTTAGTACAAAATCCTGCTGATGGCTACTTGGCACTTTACCACGACCAAGGCTTAATTCCTGTGAAGCTGATGGCGTTTGATCGAGCAGTTAATACTTCTATTGGCCTTCCTTTCGTTCGGACTTCACCAGATCATGGAACAGCGTTTGATATTGCGGGTAAGGGAATTGCTGATGCTACGAGTATGAAAGCAGCAATACATTTAGCGGCTGAGTTGGTTAGTCGAAGATTGGCGGTGGATTGTGGTTAAAAGTTCTTTGTTGCAATATTTACTAGGAGTAATGCTTACTTGAATTTTGAAATTATCGGAGACATCACCAATATTGAAATAATTGCTGTTGGTAACTCCATTCGTGAACTAGAACGCTTGCGTAAAATTTATGGTTCAGGACGGTGGCGGAAACTTAAAGGCTTTGCAACCATTAGCTTAGACGACGGAAGCATTTATGAAGTTGAGTTACACTGGTATGAAGCCCACGGAATTGGTAAGAAATAAATCAAAATAAAACGCTTTCTATAGGAGTCGTTATGCAGTCAGCGAACACGCAAACTCAATATGTTGTTTGCATTAACAACAAAGATTATCCTGCTTCTTTAGAAATTCGGAAAATTTACCAGACTCTTCCTGATTCTGATGCTGTTAAGCACCGAATGATTAGAGTTATTGATGAATCAGGTGAAGACTATTTATATCCTAGCAATTATTTCGTATTGATTGAATTACCAAAAGCGGTTGTAGAAGCTTTTTATCTCCCTAGTTAAAATTTAATTATTCGTTTCAATAACTCTAAAATCTATTTCAAAAAAACGTTGATAAAAGAAAAGCCCTCTTGTTGAGCTTGTTTTTCTGACTAATGAGTATTATAGAATATTCTTAAGCGAACAACTGTGCGAATAGGCTTTGGATCAGCCATTGTTATTTTTACACCTTTTATTTTTAGATTTTATAACTCGATCAGCGAAGCTATTCTTGTATCGCTGATGTCACTCTATATTAAATCTTTGTAACTTGCGCTCCCATCGGAAAAACAAACTTTCTCCATTTACCTCATCTGTCTCTTCACTTTCATCAATGAGGTCTTGGTTTTTCTCCTCTAATTCACGCATATACTGCCTGAGTATACCCCCAGCAGCGACCGCTCTACTTTTATGCAGTTGACGGGTTAACTCTAAAAACCATTCTCTATCACCCACCAAATCTGACTCTTTCACCTGATACTTGAGAATTTCTGGGATCAGTAGTGAAGGGTTATGATGTTTTGCGATCGCGCTAGTATGAACAAGAGGCTGGTAATCAATCCGTAAGCACTGCTGCCATAACGCTACCCATTTGGCATGAGAAAGATACCCATGACTAAAATACGAAGGCGGCACCATTGCCAAAATATGTAAATGCGGGTGTGCTGAGACTCCATCTCTACCTTTAGTTACTTCGATAGACTTCACCCAACCTTTTGCAGGCCATGCTTTCAATTCAGTGAATCGCTTAAAAGCCTTATTTATCAAATCCAAGTTTTCTCTGAGTTCCTCAATCTGGCAATTTTTTATAGTCAAGGTAACAAATAGCCAACGGTACTTGGGGTAATCAGTTACAACCTGTGGGAGAATCTTGTAAGCTCTTGCTTTCCACATGAGCGATGTCTAACGACAAGCCGCTTTGCGTCTGCGCCGCCACTGACAAACCGGACAATGACGAACTCTACAGAATCGTGCATCTGATAGCTTTAACTTGAGAATACCTTCCGATTCCTCTGGCACTAATTGAAACTTCAGCAACTCGGAACATATTCTCATCCGCCAAGCATACTGCTGAAAATAATCTTCGCCTGCTTTAGCATAATAATGCAGGACTTTATCAGTATTACTTCTGTGCTTGTCCCAAATTTTACCTATAGGTGAAACTTCGGTTAAGCTCTGTATATTTTGATTTTGTTGGAACTTATCTTGAGACGATATATTAAAAGCAATAAAGTCATTGTCTGAGGCTTGAGCAAACACGAAATCACCAAATTAGTTTGTATCAACGCCTCAAATTAACGCAATTTATACGGTCAAGCCTCAGTAAAAGTATTTAGGAAATTCGAGTTTTCCCTGAGTTCCTGAATCTATCAATTATTAAAAGCAATTTCGTTTTTGTCCAACTATAGATAGCCTTGGCCCGGAAAACATGTCAGATTACTTGAATAAGTACCAATCTGATAGGAAAACTATTCTAATGAAAATTTGGGCTACTACTGCTGTGCTAGTTTCTTCTTGGCTAATATTTGGCGTCATGGCCTCTAAGCCAATCAACGCTACTTCTGTTTTGGTAGAAAATGTTATATCATCTCCTGCGCCAACGAATACAAAACAGATTACTGTTAGTAACACTGAGTTCGGGCTGAAGAGAGTTGATTCCAAAGGGAATGTTACCATTTTGCGGACAACAAGAGTGCCACTTCAGCAAGGAAACGCCTACGGATGGCGGATTAAACTCAAAGACTACCAAGGTGAAGTGAAATGGCGCGAAGTCTTGCATTTACCAAAACCTCCAGAAACTTGGGGTACAGATAACGGTGAAGACTTCTCAATATCAGCAGATGGTACTACATCTGTGACACGGCGCACACAGTCGGCTCCAAACGGTGTGATTGAGAATTTTTGGACGATCGCTCCTGGCGATCCGCTTGGTAAGTATAGAATAGAGGTTTATATTGATGACCGTTTGATCAGTACTTTCGAGTTTGAACTTATTCCAGCTAAGTAAAGGGAAAGAAGAGGATTGCTCTAATTCCCTCCTTAAAAAGGAGAGTTAGGGAGGCTCAAGCTAACTACAAACCTTTAATTATTCACGTCGTTCTAGTTACTTATTCTTAAACCAATAATTGATATTTCTCTTGAGCTAGATTATAAAGTGGTCGCCAAACCAAACGATTGGTCAGTACTACCAAAAGAGACATTACCACAGTCGAAGCCAACAACAGAGAGAAATTGCCTGTAGCTGTGGCATGAGAAATTGTTGCGCCTAATCCAGGAGTACTAATTATTCGCCCTTGAAATGTGACGTACTCACTAACGATACTGGCATTCCAAGCGCCACCAACGGCGGTAATAATTCCTGTAATTAGGTAGGGAAAGATTGCAGGTAAAATTAAGGTTCGCCAACGTTGCAAAGTTGAGAGTTTATACACCCAAGCTGCTTCGATCAGGTCTGAGGGAATCGACTGTGCCCCAGCAATGACATTAAACAGGATATACCACATTGTCCCTAACATCATCAGAGCGATCGCACCAATCTGCAAACCACCAGCGATGCGGGTTAAAGCCAGCAAAAGTACTGGAAATAAGGCTGTTGCTGGTACAGAAGCAGCGATTTGTACCAATGGTTGTAAAACTTGAGCTAACTGTCGATTGCGACCAATTGCTACTCCTACGGGTACTGTCCACAATAGGGATAATATCAAAGCAATTACCACTCGCAAGGCCGTTAATATAGCGCCTTTCATTACTTGTTGCCAATCATCCCAGCCTAAAGTCCGTAACAGCAGTACGGCTTCCCAAGTACCCCACAGCACAATTAAGGTGAAGCCACTAACAAATACCCAATTTACAAAAGTCGGTAAATTTAGGTTTCCTTTGGTATTTACAGGTAGAGAACGCACGGGAAACGAGCGAATTAAACTATTGTCTAGGACTGTTTGTAATGGTTGAAAAACGCGATCGCTAATTGCGCGTAAAGTAGGCGATCGCCTGAAAATATCTAATACCCACGATTGGGGTGCATTTTCAGTTTCAAGCATCTCTAACTTGAATCTTTCTGCCCAAGCAATCAGGGGTCGCCACACAAAAAAATCAGTCACCACAATAATCCCAATCAGCAGCGCCAAGCCCCAGAGTATAGCTAGAAAGTCTCCATTATTGGCTGCTGTACCTAAAAAAGAGCCTAATCCAGGCAAGCGAAAATCTTTATTACCCAAGGTAAATGACTCAATTGCAATTAAAAAAAACCAACCTCCAGCCACCGACATTACACTATTCCATACCAAACCAATTACACCAGATGGTAACTCCAACGTCCAAAAACGTTGCCAGGGATTAAGCCGATAAACCCGCGTTGCTTCTCGTAATTCTTGCGGAATACTTTGAAGAGATTGGTAAAAACTAAACGTCATATTCCAAGTCATGCCAGTAAAAATTAGCAAAATTGCTGCTATTTCTACACCAATTCTCTGACCCGGAAACAGGGCAATCAAAGCCAGCACCACACCTGGTAAAAAAGACAATACTGGAATCGATTGCAGAATATCCAACATCGGAATTAAAATCCGTTCTGCAATTCGGGAGCGATAAGCGGTATAGGCATACAATAGGGTGAAAATTAAAGATAAAAAGTAAGCAAGACCCATACGGATCAGGCTTTGGGCTGCATATCCTGGTAAAGCATTGATGTTTGTAGAAATCGTCAGTTCGGGTTGAAAAGTACCGCTAAATTGTGAAGCAGTTCTAATAATTGCCACAATAAAAGATAAAATCACTAGAATTAGCAATCCATCTTGCCAAGTCCAATTGTTACGTCCCAGAGTTTTATTAGCAGGAGTGAGCGGTCGAGTCATATAAGTAGGGAGTAGAGGAGATTAACAATTCAAAATTCAAAAATCACAAATGACTAATAACCAATGACTAATGACTAACAACAGCTTGCTCTAAAAAGATTTGTCCCGATGGCTCATCGTAACCGTATATCTCGGCGTAACGACCCCACTCAACAGCACTGTTTAATTGCCGCTCGGCTTCTTCTGGACTAAAATGACTTTCTAAAATATCTAAAATCAGTTCTTCTGGAATACGTTGATTATTTTTCGCTTCTAGAAGACGGTAAATTTGCTGTACTAAACGAATATGAGTTAAAAGTTGCGATCGCACAATTTGTTTGCGATCGTCAATACTACCATTAATAAATTCTTGCCCGATTGGCTTTAGGCTAATATCACCTTCTGCGAGTTCTACAAAATCCATTAATTTTGCAGCTTCCACAATTGGTAAAATATCATCTACTTCTAGTTGCAATTCTTGGGTAAGCCGAGATAAATCTTTTTCTTGACGATCTTCTAAAATTTCCAAAAGACCGGCAATAGAACCAATTCGCACGGCTGGTAAAGACTGATATTTTGCTGGTGGTGTTGCATCTGGTACAGAGGTAGTAGCTGGAGGCTGAATTTTTTCTAATTCGGGGTTGGTGATGATTGTATAAACTTGATCTACTAGGGCTTGAAAATTTGGGTGTTTGCGATCGCGGTAATGGGGTAAAGTCACAGGTAAGTCAGCCCGAATTCTTCCCGGATTGCGTCCTAAAACAATAATTCGATCTGCCATAATTACCGCTTCCTCAATCCCGTGGGTGACGATGAGAATGGCTTGGGTCGGTATTCGACGTTCTAACCACAAATCTAATAACTCAAACCGTAAGTTTTCTGCTGTCAGCACATCCAATGCCGAAAACGGCTCATCCATACATAACAATTCTGGTTCTACAGCTAAAGCTCTAGCAAATCCAACTCGCTGACGCATTCCCCCAGAAAGCTCTTTGGGATAGGCATTTTCAAAACCATCCAAACCAATAATATCAATCATCTTCAGTGCCTTTTGCCGTCGAGAATCTGGCGCTTCTCCTTTTGCTTTTAAACCTAGTTCCACATTCTCTAATACAGTTAACCAAGGATAAAGAGCAAAACTTTGAAAAACAATTGCTACCCCAGGATTTAATCCAACTAAGGGACGATTATGATATATGACTTCACCTTGACTGGCGGGAATTAAGCCAGCAACAATCCGCATTAAAGTAGATTTCCCTGAACCTGAAGGGCCTAGCAATGCAACTATCTCCCCCGGTCGCAACTCAAGATTGATATTTTCTAAGATGACAATCTGCTGACCATTGGGCTGCTGATAAGATTTGCTGACATTTTTTAGGTCGATCAGATGTTCGGTTGCTGTTTTAAAGGCCATAATTCTTTCTGTAAGAGAATAATTAAATAAAATCTCATGTTGAGGTTATTTTACAATTAAAGCTGCTAAAAATGGCTTATTTTGCAATTTTAACAATTCGGTAGTTTAACTACTCGCTTACGTAGTAATAAATTAGCTCTAAGAGTTAATAAGAATAATTCCACTAATTGCTGCCAAAAAATAACCCTTGCCCGAATATTAAAATGAATATATTGTTATATTAGTTTTGTGCAACCGAGTAAATTTGGAATGATTGCAGATATTAAATAAACAATCTCTACTATGGCGGTTACAATAAAAATACCTTAAGTTAAAGAGTATCTTAGAGATAGAAGTTTAATTCTTGTTGGGTGGCGATCGTGAATACAGAGGAATTTCTGCAATTAATCGAAAAGCAGCGCTCATGTCCCCAGACGCTACCAAAAGCACTGCAAGCAATGTGGTATGACAAAAAAGGTGATTGGAACAAAGCTCATGAAATACTTGGAAATGCCAGTGATGCCGATAGTGCTTGGGTTCATGCTTACCTGCACCGCGAAGAAGGCGATTTGAACAATGCCCGTTACTGGTATCAGCGCAGTGGTCAGCCAGAGTTTTTAGGAGAACTAAGCCAGGAATGGGAACAAATAACTTCTGTATTGTTAAAAAAGGTAAACGCGACTCATGAATGCTGAGAAATTTGTGCGTCTAGCTAAAAACCTGATATTCTAGAGATCTCTAACAACTTTACTACCTAAACTTATTAGAGAATTACTAGATGTATTCAAAACGTCCAAATACCATTTTGGAATAGCCCGATTCTCAGTTATTTGCCTCAAGGCTTATTAGCAAACTCCCATTCTTCTACGGCGTAATCTGCTATTTCTTTGTAGCATCTACCTATATAAATATCACCATTACCTAATTTCTGAGTTTCCCGTAATGTCGCTATAAATGGCTTGTTTTTACTACGCCAAATAATATCTGATCTGGTAATTACATTTGTAATTGGGCTTTGTTTGTAACCTCCCCAACACCATTTTATTGCACGTTCTAGCTTTATCCCATCCCATTTCCCTAATTGAGGACTTCTATTTAAAAGATTACTTAACAGCGATTTAATTATTAACTGTGTGTATGTTTTTCTACCGTGTAATTTTATAATTCTATTGAAGCCGATCTTATTTTTTTGGTAATCTATATAAGCTGAAATGATGTTTTCTTTCGCTTTTTTGTTGACTGCACTATTATTTAAAATTTGATTTATAAATTGAGCAAAAGTTATATTAGGATCTTGAATTAAAGGTAAAATAGCTTGAAGCTGCCGTAAGTAAATTTCTTCAAATTTTGACATACTTCTTCCTTCATTATCTGCAATAATTAATTCAATAATATCCAAAAAATCATTTACTTTTCTCATTTCTACCTGAACTTTAAAATGAGATTTATCTTTATTGGATTTTTCCAACAATCTCAGTAACGCAGTGACTCTATGCCTGCCTCCTATGATGTAACTGTGTCGTATAGGGTTATCATCATCATTATCTTCTTCTCTTTCAAATTCTACGTATGCAATACTAGGTAATCTGAAAAATTTATTATGTTTTTTCAAACTATTCATAATATCAAGCAATCTTTTAGAATTTTCTTCAATAAGAGCTTGGTTAAAAGTTTTTTCAGTTCTTTCAAAAGCTTTTTCCAATTTCTCAGCCGTCATGATTCCTATATATGGTTCATAACCTTTTTCATAACTTATCCAGTTTTCTTGATTTTGAGAAAAACTACTCATTATTTTTTCCTTGTAATTCTGTTTATAGAAAATGATGAATTATATAGTTTCTGCATCTAAAGTGCTAAAACTATACTTTGGTTTTACCTACTAAGTAAAAAATATTGCAACAGTATAACTACTAGAACATCTGTAAAAACTTGCTAAAGAACAGGCGATTACTAATATCGGTCAAGCAATTCTGACTAATTAGAAGTCAATTCGTTGTAGGCTGTGGATCATAGGGTCTACAGAAGCACGGTGAAAATCAATCGGCACGAATGCGCTAAGGTTCTCACACAGTTAGAGATACAGCTATAAATTTAAGGCTAGAGTCAATTTTTTAACCCTAGCCTTAAATTTGTTATGTATATTGTTTTTTAACTATCTGTAGTTTAGACAGAATGTCAGAAATAAAGCTCCAATTATTGTTGCCTTCCTTTCTTTTCATCCAGTGCTTTTTGAACGGCATCTCTGCAAAACTGTGCTGGATTATCCTGTTTCTGTATTTCTTCCTTCATTTCCTTGGTAGCTCTAAAAGTAACATTTTCAGTTAATTCTTTACTCGGTGGATTGTCAAAGTTTTGAGGATTACCCTTACGGTTAGGCATTGTTGAGAGATGTAAATATAGCTTGTTTCGGAGCAAGCATCGAAATACAGTTTTAATTCGGTAGGCAATTTACCCTGAGAAAGTTGTTACCTACCGATACCACTTTTAGAAAATGGTTACTCTATGTTTACACGAACAGAACTCGAAATAAAGACCATTAAAGAACTTCGTGACCTATGCTTATGCTACGGCATCAAACCAACTGGGAATAAAGGGTACAAAACTTCATGGATTACATCGTTGATGGTGTTCCCTCAGATGGCGTTATCTCAGTTTGAAACAGGGAAGGGATTAAAACCTCCTACCTTTGCTTTTATGCAAGCGCTGAGTAACGCTATAGATGAGATGAATGCTCCAACTGATGAGCAAGCGGCACTTATCAAAATCACGATGGAAGGGAGAATAATGAATTACCCAGATAGGTACACCCAAGAGAAGCTACTAGCCTTGCACAAGGCGAAAATGTATCTTGAGATGGCTATTGGGTTGCTGAGTCAATAAAATCCATTAATTTTTTTAGCTAACTCCCTTCATTGTAGAGGGGAGTTTTTTTATACTTCTATTTCGATACTTTAGAAAAAAAATAATATTAATCTACTAAATAAAGAGATATCTTCTAAAGTTGTCAGACTATTACTTAGAGAAATCTAGCATAACCGATACATAGCAATATATAACCTATTTTTATTTTTTCTCTTAACTTAGCTATGCCAGAAATCGCCTACAAACGAGTACTATTAAGTGCCATAGTGCTAAAAATAGCTAGAACCCTTGTATGGTAAGGTGTGAGTTAGAGTTAAAATAGTACTTGAGGTTTTTCTGAGGTAAAAGATATAAAAATATAAATTTTTAATTATTAGAAAATTACTAGATAAATAATTTATATAAAAATGCAGTACAAAGTAACTAATAAATAGTAAATACTAGAAAATTAAAGATATTAGGCTGAAAGTACTAATTTAAGGTGGTTAGCATGGATGCTGAGGAATTAAAACGACGTTTTGCCGCAGGAGAAAGATATTTTCCAGCCGTCAATTTGAGTAGGAACAAGTTGATTGGAGCCTATTTGCCTGGAATAAATTTATGGGGTTCTGACTTGAGTGGAGCGAACTTAGCTAAAGCTAAACTCTGGGGAGCAGATTTAAGTAGAGCTAACTTAGCCAAAGCAAACTTGACCAGAGCTAATTTGAGCGGTGTCAAACTCAATGAAGCAAATCTCCGGGGAGCAAAACTCAACTATGCTAAGTTGTATGGAGCGAATTTGACTGGCGCTTACTACGATGACAGCACACGGTTTTCTAGAGGTTTTGACCCCATTAGTCAAAATATGCGGAAGGTGTAAAAGGGACTCGGTACTAGGTATTGGGGACTGGGTACTGGAAAAAAGCTTTTTAAAATTGGTGGTGGATAAGAGCAACCACTATGATTTTTCGATTTAGTACCTAATCCCCAGACCCCTTTAAATAACTGATTTTGATACATGTTGATGTGAACCATCTAACATAGGTGATATCAACATTTGTTCAAAGACTTTGGAAAGAGCAGTTTGAAAACGCTGGCGATGTTTGAGTTTGAAAAAAGGTCGAACTATTTCTGCGTAGGTGTAGCCTGCCGTAGGTATTGCACCTTTAGCTTCTCTATTATCAATAACTCGAATTGCCCGGAGTGTTCCCAGCTGTATTTCTTTTTTTACCATCAACTCAGAAATTCCAATTGCACCAACACCATCTTCGATCGCTGCTTTTGTCATCTCTCCACTATTAAATACTAAAATTACATCCAATTCACTGAGATTGATTCCCCAATTTTGTAGGGCTTCCTCAAACCTTTGCTGGGTTCCAGAACCTGGTTCTCGCATCACCCAAAGGGTTTGAGTTAATTGGCTTAAGTCAATTTCTCCCCACTCAAACCAAGGATGTTTTTGACCTACTACAATTTGTAAGCGATCGCTCCCCACTATTTCATACTCCAGAGTACTCTGAAGCGCTGGCTTCACATCTCCTTCTACCAAACCCAAATCAAACTGTCCTGTCGCCGTTCCCATACAAATCTCTTCTGTGTTGGCAAGGCTACAGTTAATCTGGATACCGGGATACTGGCTTTTAAACTCACTAATCTTACTTGGTAGCCAATAGTTACCAATTGTCAGACTTGACCCTAATTTCAACTCACCCCGTTGCAGATTGTTCAATTCCCGCAATCCCCTTTCAGTTAAGGAAACTTGATCGAGAATTTTTTGTGCTTCCACTTGCAATAATTTACCAGCCTCAGCAATCTCAATATGGCGACCAATCCGATGGAACAGTTTCACACCGTATTCTTGCTCTAAGTTGTGGATTGCTGCACTGACGGCCGGTTGTGTAATGTAAAGCTCCTCTGCTGCGCGAGTAAAGTGTAAGTGCTGCGCCACAGCCAGAAAAATCTTTAACTGCTCAAACGTCATTCCTGCCATTTATGATGTCCCTACAACTTGGTGTAAAATTTTTAATCACTTTCATTTATCATTTTGACAAACAAAAGCATTTGATTCTATCGGTTAGTTTGACTAAAGTATAAATCAAAGCTTCGGCACGGACTCAAACGACCAAGTAGAGAGCAGGGGAAGCAGAGAAAGCAGAGGGAGCAGGGGAAGCAGGGGGAGCAGAGGAGCAGAGGGGAAATAACCAATGCCCCATGCTCAATGCCCTATGCCCTATGCCCAATGCCCAATGTCTAATTCCCAAGCATGAAAATAAGGACTTCCACAAATGAGCGATTTCGTAACTGCAATTACCACAGGGATTACCGCATTCACTGCCACCAACATCGATGATATTGTCATTCTGACGTTGCTTTTTTCACAAATAAATAAAACATTCCGCAGTCGTCACATCCTTGGTGGTCAGTATCTCGGTTTTGCTGCATTGATCGTTGCTAGCCTTCCCGGTTTCTTCGGTGGACTGATTATACCGCAAGACTGGATTAGACTACTTGGTTTAATGCCAATAATCATTGGTATGAGTAGTTTACTAAAACGCGAAGAGGATTCACCAGAGGAAGCCGAAGAAGAAACCGAACCGTCTTGTCCTTCTGTGCTTGCCAGTTTTATCTCTCCGCAAACATGCAATGTAGCTGCGATCGCCTTTGCCAATGGTAGTGATAATATCAGCGTCTACGTGCCCCTGTTTGCCAACTCAGAATTAGATAGTCTGCTGGTAATATTAAGTGTATTTTTTACAATGGTGGGCGTATGGTGTTATACCGCTTACAAATTAACCTACTTGCCTGCGATCGCTCACTTTTTAACAGAGAATGGCAATACTTTTGTGCCTTGTATATTGATTGGACTCGGTATATTTATTGTTACAGAGAATGTTACTTGGACTCTTTTATCTGTAGTTTCTAGTTATATATTTTCATTAATTTTAGGTTTTAATAATCAGCCGTCGGGTGAAAAACAAGAAGAACTAAGTATCTAAGAAGAGGTGCATCATGAATTTTCTCACTAAAATGAATTCTAAATTGCAAAATATCTTATCTATCAACAGGAGTCAAAACATGAAAATCTGGAAATCTCTGCTAATTGTCTTGATGGTTTTGGTGAATCTCGCCCTTGCTCAACCTTCTTTTGCTGATCGACCAAAGTTTAGCAAAAACCCTGACTATATCGAAGTTACTAAAGCTCTGAAAGAACTCTCTCAGACAAAAGATGCCCAAACTCAAGTTGAAGGTCTTACACCAGAAGAAATTCAAAAGAGAACCGAAGAATTAACACTGCAAAAATATGCTTTAGAGACGGGAATCAACTGGGGTCAATGCGAAAACCAAACAGGTAATACCATCGCTGTATATGGCAAAAGACCAAATGATGAAGACGAACAAGAAGATGCCCTATACGACAATAACCTGTATTTTCTAGCAAATGGTCAGTCCACTCAAAACAACTGGGATTGTGATGGCATCTATCTAGCGAATGATGTCAAAGTAGCAAATTTCACTTCTAGTCCTAATGGGAAAGGTCAAGAATTGACAGGCCCAGCCGCTCTAAAAATACTTGATGGAACTCAGTTGGTGATTAAGACAAATCCAGATACTGGTGCGATTGACTTAAATGTTCCGACTGTGAAAGTTCTTAACAGCAAAACGGCTAATTGGTTTATCCCAGATATATCGCAGGCTATCCTAAATACACGAGTTCCGAATGCGCCTAGCAATCAGTCTTGAAATAAAACTGTATAATTTATCTATTTTTGAATGATTATTCATTAAATAGGGTAACAGCCAATATTCAGAGGAGAAGCAAGATAAACACTAGTGCAAACCTCTCTGATATTGGCTGTTTTATTAATTACACCTTATTACTTACACTTGCTTTGTACTATCAATTACGAATTATTAGCTCAGGCTTGTTTTATTTAGATATCTGCATTAAAATAAATTGAGAAAAATGTACAATCATAACAGATATATTTCATTAGCGCAAATATTGTGCTGGGTGCAAGTCATCTGGAAAGAGATTTACTATTACCTTTACATTTTTTTGAGAAGAGCCGCTTTGGGGATAAGGGTGTTATTGATGCAGTTAAAATCAAAACCTACAGAAGAAGATAAAGATAAAAAAAAGCCAGGACGATTAAATCCGTCCCGAATTCGAGATCACTTGGCAAATGAACGTACCTACCTCGCTTGGATGCGGACAGGGATTGCTCTTTTAGGTTTTGGTGTCGTCATTGTGCGTCTGCGTGCCTTCCATGTACCTTTAGTACCCCGTCCTGGCAACGGCTGGAAGTTAGGTTTAGTCTTCTCACTAGTGGGTTTGATTACCGTGTGGCTATCAACGGCACATTATTTCGCAGTCCGTCGTGATATCGAAGAAGATACTTATGAACCGACAGACCGTTGGGTGTTGCTGTTCAGTATCGCTGTGATGATTCTCGGCGCTGGAGTAATCTATTTTGTTTTTACAACTTCTTTAGATCCATTAAGTCCAGTTATCCCTGAGTAATAGTATTTTTAAAACCGTACTTTGTATAACTCAAATAATTCCCCTGATTTGTGCGTTACGATTTTAGCACCAGCTGCCTTAATCGTTTTTTCCCACTTAGCCAAAGACTCTAAAAACACCTCAGCCCCCAAATAGGTTTCCAAAACTGCCCAATCTTCTGCTAAAGGCTGTTCTGGATTGAGAACGTCAAACACAAAATGTCCACCTGGCTTTAATACGCGCTTGACTTCTGCTAGTACAGCATTCCAGTATTCGAGTGGAAAATAGCAACTAAATCCTGTGGCGATCGCTAGATCAAATTGCTCTGGTGAATAGTTTAACTGATGAGCTGCTCCCAACTCAACACCTTTGAACAGCTTAGAATTCAACTGTGGCCCACGCGAATTAAGGGTATCCCGTGCCACATTACTGATTTCTTGCCCATAAAAAAACGCTTGCCAATCCCGCCAAGGATAGATTAAAAAGCTGATACCACAGCCAATATCTATACAGTGCTGGTTTTTTTGAGGTTTAGCAACTTCCCAGAAAGGGGAAGCAATTCTACTTGAGAAACTACCTCCAATCCACTCCCGGAATATCGGCATCGCCTGTACTTCTGCTGGGAGTTCAAAGGTTTCACGTTGATACTCCCGGTTAAAACGATAGGCTACTTGCACTAATTTTTCTTGCCAGTCGTTGGAGTGATGGGCAGCAAAAAGATTTTGTAACTGTGAATCAGGCTTTTTAGACATTAGGTTTTTATTACTTTTTAACTACTTTAATCCAGTTTTAGTGTAGACAAAGTGCAAGCAGTAAGTTCTATGTTCTCATTACCATAGCACCGCTACGGACGGTATTAAATGTAAGGCGGTTCGTTCTTTATTTCTTGCACTATCCACGCATTTTCATACAGAATTGATATTACCTATTCTCACTACTGATGCTTCAGTCTTGAGAGCGAAAATTACGATTTGATGTAAAGCATAATGAAGCTTTAAGAAGATACGGCATAGGGAAACTGAGAAATTGCCTTGGGATGTTGTTTAAAATAAGCCTGGAGTTACTTGCAGATAAACACTATGGCAGAAATTCAGTTGGCGATTGAGGGTAAAGACGCGATCGCAGCAACAGAGGCGCTTTTGGCAATACCTGGTATCTCAGGTGACTACAGAGTTAATACAAAAGCACCCGAAAGAGAAGCAGTAGTAGCCACTGTTGCTACCATCGTTGGTATTGTCGGGGGAAGCATTGCGATCGCTGAACAAATCCGCAAGTGGTATCAAGAGTATAAAGCTGCACAGTCTGGTAAAAGAATTGAAAAGGTGTTGATTGTGGGGCGTAATGGCAGACGTATCCTTTTAGAGGATGCAACCCTAGAAGAAATTCGCCAAATTTTAGAATCGTAGAGAGGCGATTAATCGCGTCTGTTGTTACAAAATCGGAAATGGTAAACTTGAGGCAAATACTGAAGTCTCAAAATTCAGAACGTGCAAACTCTCCACCTCGACCTCAAGCCAGTTGCAGAGAATTACGTAGAATTACGTTACTTTATTGATAATCCAAATGAATATCAAAAGCGATCGCTCCTTCTGGCAGAAATTGCCGACTTGATTCAGTTAGCAGAACGAGATTATTACGTTGCAGATTTGCCAGAAGATTATGTAGTAACTGGACGGCGGTTGTATAACTGGTTGGATGGGAGCGATCGCACTCTGCAACCCTTGCTAGATAAGTATCGGCGTGAGGGGATTGTGTTAGCGATCGCCGCAACAGAAAAACTCGCCCATCTGCCTTGGGAAGTGCTGCATGATGGCGTTAATTTTTTGGTTCAGCGAGTCCCAGCTATTGTCCCGGTGCGCTGGGTGTCGGATAGTACGGTAAAAAAATTGACTATTGACGGGGAACCAGAAAACCGGGCGCTGCAAGTTTTGTTTATGGCAACTTCGCCGTTGAATGTCGAACCTGTGCTGGATTTTGAGGGAGAGGAAGCACGGATTTTGGAGGCGACAAAGCGGCAACCTTTAGCTTTGACAGTGGAAGAAAGCGGCTGTTTATCGGAGTTGGGTTATTTAGTTGATGCTTACGACAGGGAATATTTTGATATTTTACACCTGACGGGTCATGCTACTTTACAAGATGGGCAACCCCGCTTTATTACGGAAACAGCAACAGGTGAAGCTTTCTATGCTAGTGCTGGGGATATCGCCCAAGAATTACAATTTCGATTGCCTAAACTCATTTTCCTCTCTGGTTGTCGCACTGGGCAAGCTGGTAATGGCGGTTCTGTGCCGTCAATGGCTGAAGAATTGCTGAAATCTGGTGCAAAAGCGGTTTTAGGTTGGGGTCAAAAGGTTTTAGATCCTGATGCTACAGCCGCAGCAGCCGCATTATATGAGGAATTATCAGCCGGAAAACAAATCACTGAAGCTGTTGCTTGTACTTATCAAGCATTAATTAACAACAAGGCGCGGGATTGGCATTTATTGCGGCTGTATGCAGCAGGCAATTTACCGAGTTCATTAGTCACACCTTTGCGGACTCGTGGACGGAAACCAGCACCACCGCTTTCTGTTTCTACCCAGTTTTTAGATCCTGCGGGTAAGGTGAAAGTCCCGACGCGAGAGAGTTTTGTTGGTCGTCGTCGTCAATTGCAAAATTGTTTGCGGGTGCTGAGTCAATCAAGCGATGAAGTTGGGGTGTTGATTCATGGGATGGGCGGTTTGGGTAAAAGTAGTTTAGCAGCTAGGCTTTGTGACAGACTGCCGAATTTCGAGCGCGTTGTCTGGGTGGGGAAAATTGATAAATCCAATTTGGTGAATCAGTTAGCAAAACAGTTGGATAAGAAAGAACAACGTGAAAGCTTACAAGGTGACGATGAAGAATTGGAATTCCGGCTGAGGCGAATTTTCCGTCAGTTGTATGAGGAAGCAAAGCCGTTTTTGTTGATACTGGATGACTTTGAAGTGAATTTAGAACCTCGCAATCAGAGTTATGTCTTGCAATCAGAAGCAGCAGAGGTAATGAAAGCTTTAGTTTGGGCAATTAGAGAAAATTCCACTTCCCACCGCATCATTATTACCTGCCGTTACGATTTTGAATTTACCCAGTTGCAGCATTTCTATAAACAGCCGTTGGATGCACTGCAAGGCGCAGATTTGCAAAAAAAGTTTAGTCGCCTCACAGCCTTTGGTGCAGAATCTCAGGTGGATGAGGCGTTAAAATCGCAGGCGCAGAAGTTAGCGGATGGTAATCCCCGCTTGCTGGAATGGTTGGATAAGATTCTGCAAAATACAACTGTTAATGTGGCGACAATTTTGAATCGGTTAGCAGCAGATCCGGTGGAGTTGCGAGAGCAAGTTTTGGCAGAGGCGTTGCTGGAACAGATGGATACAACCATGCGGGAGATGTTGTCACGGGGTTTGGTGTTTGAGTTGCCAGTGCCGAGAGAAGCTTTAGCCGCAGTTTGTGACACTATCCCCAATTTGGAACATTATATTAGTCGGGCGGTGGCGTTGGGACTGTTGGAAGTGAGCCATGATGAGGCGTTACGAGTGCCGCGTATTTTACCTGTGCAAATACGATCAGATGGGGAATTGCATAAGCAAGCGGCTGAGGTGTTGTATCGTTTGTGGTGGGAAGAGGCTAACACAGGAATCGAGGAACAACGGTTAGAAATTCATCGCTTGGCTCTGCTGGGTAAGGAAGAAAAAAAAGCAGCTAACATAGCAAGCAGTTTAGCAAATCGCTGGTGGCAACAAAGTCGATTTAGGGAAGCGGTGCAGCTGTGCAAATCAACCTTAGAAATTACTGAAGACTATCGCGTTCTCAAGGAGATGGGTTATTGTGAGAGCCAAGTTGGTGAGGTTGATCAAGCACTAAAGCATTATCAACAAGCGTTAAACCTTTGTCCTTTAGAAGATAAACAAGAACAAGCGGCAATTAAGCACTGTTTGGGAATACTCAAAGCCAATACCGGAGAAATAGAAGAAGCGATCGCCCTTTATCAACAATCCCTCGCTCTCAATGAACAAATCGGCCATGTCCAAGGCAAGGCGATGACGTTGCACGAAATGGGAATACTCAAAGCCAATACCGGAGAAATAGAAGAAGCGATCGCCCTTTATCAACAATCCCTCGCTCTCAATGAACAAATCGGCCATGTCCAAGGCAAGGCGATGACGTTGCACGAAATGGGAATACTCAAAGCCAATACCGGAGAAATAGAAGAAGCGATCGCCCTTTATCAACAATCCCTCGCTCTCAAAGAACAAATCGGCGATGTCCAAGGCAAGGCGGCGACGTTAAGCCAATTGGGGATACTCAAAGCCAATACCGGAGAAATAGAAGAAGCGATCGCCCTTTATCAACAATCCCTCGCTCTCAAAGAACAAATCGGCAATGTCCAAGGCAAGGCGACGACGTTGCACTGTTTGGGAATACTCAAAGCCAATAGCGGAGAAATAGAAGAAGCGATCGCCCTTTATCAACAATCTCTTGCTATCTATGAACAAATCGGCAATGTCCAAGGCAAGGCGACGACGTTGCACTGTTTGGGAATACTCAAAGCCAATAGCGGAGAAATAGAAGAAGCGATCGCCCTTTATCAACAATCTCTTGCTATCTATGAACAAATCGGCTATGTCCAAGGCAAGGCGACGACGTTGCACCAATTGGGAATGCTCAAAGCCAATACCGGAGAAATAGAAGGAGCGATCGCCCTTTATCAACAATCCCTTGCTCTCGATGAACAAATCGGCTATGTCCAAGGCAAGGCAATGACGTTGTGGTGTTTAGGGCATATAGCAAAACAACAGGGCGATTACAATCAAGCACTAGATTATTTGCAACCAGCCTTGGAGATATTGCAGCGTATCCAATCTCCTCGTGCTGAGAGATTAGGGCAAGTGGTGGCGAGAGTGCAAGATTTAATTCGTAATTCGTAATACTTCGGCTACGCTCAGTACAAGTTCGTAATTCGTAATTAAGAAAGTGAGAATTGAATTTGGCTTTACAGGTTGGCATCTGTCGCCTATTTTGAAGAATTCCTGTAAGCGATCATCGCCTATTTTGCATTAAATTGATTTATCCACGAGTCTTTGAACTCCATTAATGAGGCTTTGATACTCATTAAAGAGGTTCTGAACTCCATTAATGAGTCTTTGAGCTTCATTAAAGAGGCTCTGAACTCCATTAATGAGCCTTTAACCTTCATTAAAGAGGCTTTTGAACTCCATTAAAGAGGCTTTGATACTCATTAAAGAGGTTCTGAACTCCATTAATGAGTCTTTGAGCTTCATTAAAGAGGCTTTGAACTCCATTAATGAGTCTTTGATACTCGTTCAGCAGTTTTTGAGACTTGTGGCTTGGTTGTCGGAGACTGCGATCGCAATAATAGTACACCACGGCGTAAATAGAGCAACCATTTAAAATACCTAAATAGCTTATTCCATAATACTTTTGACTTTTGACTTTTGACTTTTGACTTCCGCCTTGCGGTACTACCTACTGAGTTAAGAACGCCGTGCATTCAAGCAACACCATTCTTTTCGTTTCCACAGGGTAGCAACCACCCAACCATTTTGTTCTAAAGCATCAGCAACACCTTTAGATTGTTCTAGTAAAATACCACTGAAGATCGCCCAAGTTTCAGGTTTAGCGATCGCACTCATTTCTGGAATTAATTCAATAATTACATGAGCCAAAATATTGCAAACAATACCATCCACTGGATTTTCAAGCAGTTTTGTCAAAACGTCTACACTTCCCAGTGCAGTTAGTAAACGTTCTGAACTAATATCGTTGAGCGCACCATTACTGATAGTTGATTGCACCGCTAAAGGGTCATTATCTACTGCATAGACTTTCTCTGCTCCCAGTAGCAGCGCCCCAATAGAAAGGATACCAGAACCACAGCCAATATCCGCAATTACCAGATGTTCATGTTTGCCACTAGCACCCACAAACGACTGAGGAACTCCACTTAGCCGCATTTCCAAGGATTCCAAACATAGTTGAGTAGTGGCATGGTTGCCCGTACCAAATGCTACACCAGGGTCAAGACGAATCACTAACCGTTCCGTTGTTTCTGGTAATGGTAGCCAAGCGGGGTTGATTAGGAAGCGATCGCCTATTTCTTGCGGATGCCAATATTGTTTCCAGCTAGTCGCCCAATCTTCCTCATCAATTAACTGCCATTGCAGTGAGGGATATGAAACTCCTACACAGAGAGCATCTTGACGCAGCCACAGCGACAGCGCAGCCAAATCTAGCAGCTGCGTTTGAATTGTCGATAAATAAGCCCTGACTAAAGATGAATTTCCTTTATTTTCACTAGCTGTTCCACGACAGCCAAAATCCTCCAGTCGCCAAAAGATCGAATCTTCTAGGTCTGGCTCACATAAAATCTGTAGTTCCCACCAGGTGTTTGCCATCTTTCAGAATTCAGGAGTCAGAATTCAGAAGTCAGGAGGAATTATTTCTTCTGACTCCTGGCTCCTGACTTTTAAAGTGTTACTGTATACGCGTCCCGAATACCAGGGACTTTTATAATCTCATCCAAAATGCCCTCTGGTAAAGGGTCATCTATACTCAGAGCCATTACGGCATCACCACGGACGATTTTACGACCTACTTGCATACTGGCAATATTCACATTAAAACTGCCGAGTAGAGAACCGAGTTTGCCGATAATCCCTGGCATATCGCGGTGCAGAGTAAACAACATATATTTACTGGGTGGGACGTTAATCGGGAAACCGTCAACATCAGTTAAATGGATTTCCCGTTCTCCCAACAAAGCGCCGGTGACAGAATGAGTACCTAAAGTGCCGGTGGCTTCTAGATGAAGCGTTCCGGCATAGTCTCGAATGGAAGCATCGCGGGTTTCAATTACCCGAATTCCGCGCTCTTTGGCTTCTATGCTGGCATTTACGTAATTTACTCGTTCTCGCAAAGCTTGGTAAAGTAAACCTTTTAGGGCAGCTACCACCAAAGGCTGACTTTTGTTGGTTGCGAGTTCGCCTTGCAGTCGAATATTGAGTACTTCCACCCGTCCGCCAGCTAGCTGTCCTACTAGATTACCTAGAGTTTCTGCTAGTTGCATGTAGGGTTTGAGTTCTTCCAACACATCGGGGCCGAGTCCGGGAATGTTGACGGCTGAACGCGCTGGTAGTCCTAAAAGTACATCCCGAATTTGTTCAGCAACATCAATAGCCACATTCACTTGAGCTTCTGCGGTAGAGGCTCCTAAGTGGGGAGTGAGGATAACTTCTTTGCCTAGCGATCGCAATTCAGATTCACCCAGTGGTTCTGACTCGAACACATCCAAAGCTGCACCCCCGATTTTACCCGCTTTCAAAGCTGCTGCCAAAGCTACTTCATCAATGATCCCACCACGAGCGCAGTTGATAATCCGGGCTGTGGGTTTCATTTTTGCCAAGGTTGTGGCATTGATTAAGTGGGTGGTTTCTGGGGTTTTGGGGATGTGTAGGGTGATATAGTCTGCTTGCTGGAAGAGTAAATCTAACTCAACTAATTGACAGCCAAGTTGTTCAGCTCGGTCTGTAGAAATAAAAGGGTCATAAGCTAGAAGTTTCATGCCCATTGTCTTAGCTACAGCCGCAACATGAGAGCCAATTTTACCCAAACCGACAACGCCAAGAGTTTTTTTGTAGACTTCCGCACCGACAAAGCTATTGCGATCCCATGCACCGCGTTTCACCGAAGCATTAGCATCGGGGATGTGGCGAGACAAAGCCAAAATCATCGCTAGCGCATGTTCGGCGGCGGCGATCGTGTTTCCCTCTGGAGAATTGACTACTACAATTCCTCGGCGAGTGGCAGCCGGAACATCCACATTATCCACACCCACACCAGCACGACCGATGATTTTTAGCTGAGTGCCAGCTTCAATGATTTCTTGGGTGACACGCGTACTAGAGCGAATCATCAGCGCGTCATACTCACCAATAATTTCGATCAGTTCTGCTGGTTTTAGACCTAGTTTGACATCAACGGTAGCAACTTGCGAAAGAATGTCAATTCCAGCTTGGTCAATAGAATCTGAGACAAGAACCTTCGACATGATTACTTCATTTAAAGCTACAGGTTTTGCTGCACAAGACTTTTTAGTTTAGTCTTTATCTGTCACAATTCAGCAAAAATTATTCGTTTTAATATCAACTTAACTTTTACTTACGTTGCGTGGTAATGGTATCGAAGCATAAGTTGCTCTCAATCGGTACTGCCTCCTAAGTATTGGAACATGAGTGGCAGTTTGCACCACCCTGTCGCTAAATATAAAGCATTAATAGCACTTAGTACCTATATATTTATTAATAGTTAAGAGTTACCAAAATTTTATCATCTTAAGCAACTTACTTATTGAAGTAGAAATGCCTGCATTCTTGACTGGGCTGCAACTTTAGCTTCGGCAATGTTCTGCACTACCAACAAACAAGCTAGTAACTATTATATCCGTGGAATCTTGACTATTTCTCAATACCACAAGTGGTATCCCTTAGTCAAAGCAAAACATTACATTATTAAGATAATCGGATTGTGACAGTTAGAATCTAGGCATCAAATAAATTTTCTTGTTCGTGATTCTGGCAGATTTAAGATTGTCTAGTAGTTAAAAGCTGTTAGTTAGTATCAGCGGAGTACCTAATATATATTAGTAAACTAATGATATAGTTGCGGATAAATCGCTATAATTCTGGTGAGTCAAAGAGAGCCAAATATCCTTTGAGTTTTAGGGAAACCAGCCATGTTAGAGTACAACTTGCCCAGGTACTTGCCCTCAGCCGAAGAACTGCCAGACTCTGATGAAACGCCTGTGGATAATGAACTACAAGAATTAATACCAGGCTTGCTGAAAGCGATCCTGCTGATACTTTGGTCAGAGCGTATGGATTGGCTCTTTGGCATAGATATGGGTATTTATTATCACCCCGATAAACCGGCCATTGTTCCAGATGGGTTTTTGAGCTTAGGGGTAGAGCGATTTTATGATGAAGAACTGCGTCCGAGTTATGTGCTGTGGGATGAAAATGTTGTACCGATTTTCGTCCTAGAAGTAGTTTCCCAAAATTATCGCAAGGAATACACTACTAAATTGGTTGAATATGAGGCTTTAGGTGTACTTTATTACGTGATTTATTCGTCTCGTCGTCGCCGCAAACCGCATTTAGAAGTACATAAGTTAGTTAATGGTAGGTATGAATTGCAAGAGGGAAACCCCGTTTGGCTGCCAGAAATTGGCTTAGGAATTGGTTGCGAAAGGGGAAATTATTGCGGTGTAACGCGAGAATGGTTGTATTGGTATGATGAGCAAGGACAACGGTATCTCACACCCGCAGAACAAATAAAACAAGAAGTACAACGCGCTCAACAAGAAGCACAACGCGCTAAAGTTGCAGAACAAAGAGTGCAACAATTGACAGAACAATTAAGAGCGCTGGGAATAGATCCAGATAATCTGGCTTAACTGAAGTAAATATCAGGAAATGTATAAGACACTACCTGAGCAGATATACTCTAGCTTTGACCAAAATATTTTTTTTCGGAGGATAATTGCTGTTGATTCCATTGCTGCAACTGTAGCGTATCCAGCGATCGCTAGCATCATCAAAATGAAAGGCTAGGCACTCAGGATAACAATGTAGAGATTGTACTGAAAAAACATGGTGAAGAATCATTATAAGATAAGTTTGAGTAAGTCATGAGGTTCCAGCAATTTTCATAATTACTTTAAAACGGTCAAGTTACAACAGAATTATGAACCTGAATTATTACAGAAAAACTATTGTTTTTTAGGAATAACGTTCCTGATTCCACTTTTAGTAGAGACAGTATCACCTTTGTAACGAGGGATGATATGAATGCTAGCGTGCATAATATTTTGACCTGCGGCTCGATTGATATTCATTCCTACATTAAAACCATCAGGCTCAAATTCTGCTGTGAGAATTTTTTGTACTTGATTTACCATAAACCAGCAAGCAGATTGCTCTTTAAATGGTAGTTCAAAATAATTGCTTACATGACGTTTAGGAATAACTAAAACATGACCTTTATTTATAGGATAGCCATCAAATATAGCATAAGCAGTCGCTGATTCCGTTAATAGTTTTAAAGTTCTATTGGGATTACAGAATATACAATAATTAGATGAATTTCGCTGATAATTATAGTGAACATACTCATATAATTCTCGATATTCATCTAAACAAATTGAAATAAAAGGAAGTTTGACAATACATTGATATGTTGCTTTTTTATGAACATAATGCTCTCTAAAACCTTCTTTTTTGATATCCCTTCTTACAGCGTAATAAGCTTTACCTCCTGGTTTTAATAAGTGGGATATTTCCATAAGGACATTAGTTTGTTCTTCAGAAAATAAAACATTTAAAACATAAAAGCAAATTATTGTATCAAATTTATTATCAGGATATTCTGGAAAATAATAAGGGTCATAACCTGTAATATCAAAACCTTTTTGGCGTAATACTTTAACATCATTACCAAAGCCACAACCAAAATCTAGTATTTTGCCTTGTAAAAGGTTTTGATTTAATAAAAGCTGTGCTGGAAATGATAGATAATTTCTTTCGATCGCAGTAAGATGACTGAACTGATTTTTTTGCTGTTTCATAGAATTTTGGTGTTAATGTCCCAAAATTATTATTCCCAGCATTTCTTCAGGTTATGCTATGTCTACGATAGTCACTGACTTGTACTGAGCGACTTGCCTTGAGCCTGTCCTGAGCGTAGCTGAAGGGAGGCGTCGAAGTAAGAGCAAAGTCGAAAGGAGCTGAAGTAGCTTGACGAAGTGTCGGCTACGCCTACGCATCAGGGTCAATACCTAGCTCACGTAACTTAGCTGCTAATATATCAGCACGCTGCCGTTCTTGTTCAGCACGTTGGCTTTCCTGTTGGGCACGTTGGCGTTCTTGTTGAGCTTGTTCGCTACTCCACAACAGCAAATTTCCTTCTCTATCCCACCAGCGCAGCCAGTTCATGGTTTGGCATAATCTTTCACCTTGCCAAATTCCGAGGAATAACTCTAACTCAGGAATCCAAAAACGTCCATTAGCGTCTGCTTGCTGCAAGGTATATTGTCCATTTTGCAAGCAGCGTAGTTCTATGCTTGGTTCGTAAGGGTCGTAGGTTACGTAGGTTGGAACTTGGAGAATCTTTTCGTAATAATAGAGTTTACCGTAGGGTGGAGTTGAACGGACTGATAGTTCTCCACCTTCTGTATCTGAGAGAAATTCCATCACCACAGCTACAGCAGCACCTTCTAAATTCGGGGTATAGCTACGACGAACTACATTTGTTCCCACAGACTGCACTTGAGGAACGTAAAACCAGTCTGGTGCTTTGACAACGATTTTTTTGTTAACTGTGGCTACAAGTCCAAAATTAGAGCCAATCAGCATCTGGGGTTGGATGCGTCCTGTGCTTCCTAAAGCATCGGTAAGCGCAGCAGCGATCGCGGGTTGTTGAATATTTTCCACTGGATCGTCTGGTAAAATGAAGTCGGCTGGAAGTGCTTCCCAAGTAACAATTGGTTCTTTTTGGATGGGGTTAACTTGTAGAACCATAAAATTATTCCTAATATCCATGCACAGTTATTAGTTATTTTTAACAAATCTTCAGCTAGCATCGCTTTTAAGCTTAGAGGTAAAGAGAATGTTTGTGTTAGCTATAGTTTTCAGTGATCGTTGACCTTAAAAAAACATAAAAATTCATCCAAAATATTCTTAGCAATATATTATACTTCTGAAATGTTTTGTTAAACTTAGCTAAAAAAATTTAAATGCTAGAGTTTTTAATCGCTTGGGGTGTTGCTAACGTCGCAGGTTTTATTTTTAAACCAATTCTAGAAAAAATTGCGAATTTAGCTATAGATGCTTTAGAAGATTACGTTAAAGATTTCTTTAGTGTTTGTATTAAAGACAAAGTTGATCTAGCTAAAGAAATTTCTTTGAAGAATGCTTTCGGTAAAGCTCTGAAAGAATTTTTAGGATTGGTACAGCAGGAACTAGAAGATAATGAAATCGAAGGAGATGAAATCAAGAGTTATCAAGCTTCATTAGATAATTTTGTTCTTAATGCAGAGGTTCTTAAACAACTGGGTAAACCTTTCCAAAAATCATTAGGGGTTACTACATCAGAAGTTGATCATCAAAGTATTGATGCTGGAATATTAATACAGGCTTGGAATAATCTTAATTTAAAAACTTTACCAGCAGATTTTAATTGGCAGCAGCTTATCAAACGATATGTTAAAAAAATCGATTATATCTTACAAGATTCTGACGAATTAAGGAAACTATTAGATTCACAAAATCTGTCAAGAATGCGAGAAAGTTTAGAACAACTTACTCCCATTTTACCAGATTTTGATTTCCGTCGTTATAAATTAGGGTTGCTTACTGCTTATAGCAAACTCAAGCTAGAGAGTTTGGACACTAGCGGATGTAATTACAGCCTCGATTTATGGAATATATTTGTACCGCAAAATGTCTGTGAGCAGTTAACGACACCAGTAACTAACGTTTCAGTTTTGGATATACTTAATGACCCACAAAATTACAAGTACACAGTTATATTAGGAAATCCGGGTTCTGGTAAATCTACTTTAGCTCAATATAGGGCATTGAAATGGGCAAGAATTACAAACAATTATTTAGACTTACAAGAATTACCCTTATTAATTGAATTACGCAACTATATTGAAAATCGTAAAAATTCGCAATGCTACAATTTTTTGGAGTATTTCGAGAGAGCAAGTGGTGTACTTGGCGGAACTCTTAATCAAAAAGAATTAGAACAATGGCTGAAAACTCAGCAAACAATGGTGATATTTGATGGCTTGGATGAGGTACTCGAACCAGGAGAAAGGGAAAATGTGGTTATTGATATTATTAACTTTATTACAACCTATGACAAAGTACGAGTTTTAGTTACATCTAGGGTAGTTGGTTACGAGCAGCAGCGTCATCGATTTAGAGATGCAAATTTTCGTCACTTCATGTTGCAAGATTTAGAACACGAGCAAATTGAGGGATTTATTACTCAATGGCATAAATTAGCTTTTGCAGATCAACATGAAGGAAATACAAAACGCGATCGCTTATTAAAGTGTATCGAAAATTCTCGCACATTTAGAGAATTAGCGGGTAATCCTCTGCTGCTGACAATGATGGCAATTTTGAATCGACATGAGGAATTGCCAAGGGATAGAGCAACTCTTTATGAACACGCATCAGAGGTGTTATTGCACAAGTGGGATGCAGAAAGAAAATATCTACCAGACCAGACCAGATTAGAATATTACGACAAAAAAGAAATGTTGCGTCAAATTGCTTACAAAATGCAATCAGATGCAAATTTTATCGGCAATAGTTTAGTTATCAGTAAAAAGGCGTTAGAAACAATTCTGACTGAATATTTAAAAGCTAAAGAAATTAATGAACCTTATTTACAGGCTAAGTCATTACGTGAACAGCTAACAAATCGTAGTTTTATATTGTGTTTTCTCGGAGGAGATACTTATGGCTTTGTGCATCGAACTTTTTTAGAATATTTTTGTGCTTCGCATTTTATTTGCGAATATGAACATGGACGTACTATATCTTTGGATGAACTGAAACAAAGAGTTTTTGTTCAACGATGGACAGATGCGGCTTGGCGTGAGGTGATCATTTTAATTACTGGCAAAATTCATCAAAAGTTTGCTGCGGAACTTATAGATTGTTTAGCAGAACAAAATGGACAAGAACATGGTTTTGAGAATTTATTGCTTGCAGCAGAATGTCTGCAAAATCTGAGAACTCGTTCTTTGATTAGAGAAACAGACAAAAGACTGCTTGACAAAATTAAAAATTTGGTTGAAACTCAACCAGAGGTTACAGATGAAGTGCGTAAAAGGGCTGCTGGGGTTATTAAAGATACTTGGAAAGATGACTCGGAAACATTACTGTGGCTTGAAGCCTTAGCTCAGTAAAATAGAGTTAGAGATATGGAGTTAGGCTATTGATGCTAGACTGGCTAGTTGTTTGGGGAGTCACAAATGCATTCGGGTTTGTCTTTAAGACTCTCCTAGAGAAACTGGCGCGAGAAGATTTAAAAAAATATACCCAAAACTTTTTCGCTCAAATTCTGCGAAATTTTCCTTCTGATATAGGAATTCGACAGAAAGAAAGGTTAGAAATTGTTTTTGGTCAAGCTTTGAAAGAATTTTTGTTGCAGGTTCAACAGCAATTAGAAGATGCAGAATTGTCTGAAGCAGAACTCAAGCAATACATTAACTCCTTACAGCAGTTTATTCATCAAGAAACTACACTCTTAGAATTAGGAAAGCCATTTTTACCAGATGCAGTACCCGATGCTGATACTTTAGCTGCGATTTGGGATGAATTAAAATTACTTCCGCTACCTGCTGATTTTAGCTGGCAAAGTTTAACCAGACGATATACTAAAAAAATTAAGGCAATTCTGCGAGAAGCCGATGAATTAGATTTCATCCTAAATGTTCAAAATATCGCAGTCATCCAGCAAAATATCCAAGAAATTGCTGGGATTGTACCTGATTTTGACTTGATGCGTTATCGGGCAGAAATTCAAAAAGCTTATGGACATTTAAGACTCGATTCTTTTGATACTTCAGGTTACAGTTACAGCTTAAAGTTATGGAATATGTTTGTAGCTCAAAATGTGCGTGAGGTGAATGAAGTTTTACCACAAGTTTATGAGTTACCCAAAGAACATATGGAACGACTTAAAAGAAGTGGACAACTGGAAGAAGATTTTGATATTCAACCAGAAATTTTAGAACAATATAAAAAGTCTTACGCTCAACAATCTAGCCGCTCTGTATTAGAAGTAATTGACGAACCACAGACTGGCAAATATTTAGTAATTTTAGGCGATCCTGGTTCTGGTAAGTCTAGTTTATTGCAATATTTAACACTACAATGGGCAGAAACTCCAATTCAGGATATATCATCATTACCAATTCCCTTGCTGATTGAACTCCGCACTTATGTACGAAGTCGAGATAATCAAGAATGCCGGAATTTTTTGGAGTTTTTTCAGCAAGGAAGCGGGTTTATTTGTTCTCTGAACCAATATCAACTTGATAGTTTGCTCAAAACTGGCAAGGCATTTGTCATGTTTGATGGATTAGATGAAGTATTTGAACCAAGTAAACGAGAAGAAGCTATTACAGATATTATTAATTTCACTCATAACTATCCCTTAGTACGAGTGCTAGTGACTTCTCGCGTCATTGGTTATCAGCCTCAAAGATTGCGAGATATTAGCTTTCGGCATTTTATGCTGCAAGATTTAGAACGAGAACAGATTCAGGAGTTTATTAACCGTTGGCACAATTTTGCTTTTAGTGACCTCCTAGAAAAGCAAAGAAAAAAAGAACGCTTAGAAAGAGCAATTCAGGATTATCCAGCAATTCGCCAACTTGCTGTTAATCCTTTGCTGCTAACAATGATGGCAATTCTCAATCGCAATCAAGAACTACCAAGAGATAGATCAGAACTCTATAGCCAAGCGTCACGAGTGCTGTTGCAGCAATGGGATTTAGAAAAACTTTTGATTCAGGTAGAATCAGCAACTATTGATTATAAAGATAAACAAGAGATGTTACGTCAAGTTGCTTACAGAATGCAAACCAGTGAAAAAGGTTTAGCAGGCAACTTGATTAATAAGGATGATTTAGAAAAGATTTTAATTGAGTATTTATATAGTATAGAAGTTCATCAAGGAGAAAAAATAGCGCAGTTGATCATTGAGCAACTCCGAGAGCGCAATTTTATTTTATGTTTCTTGGGTGCAGATTACTATGCCTTTGTGCATCGGACTTTTTTAGAATATTTCTGTGCTTGGGAGTTTGTCTGGCAGTTTGAGAAGGAACGCAGTATTACAATTAAGAATCTCAAAACTGAAGTTTTTGGTAAGCACTGGCAAGATGAAACTTGGCATGAGGTATTGCGGCTAATTGCAGGAATGATTGATGCGAAATTTGTTGGTGAAATTCTTGATTACTTAATGGTGCAAGATGGTGAAGAGGAAAAGTTTATCAATTTGTTTTTAGCGGCCAAGTGTCTTGCAGAAGTGAGAAATCGCTCGGTGATTGCGTCAGTGGCTAATAAATTGCTTGAAAAACTCAAAGACTTAACTAAATATGACCTCTGGTACTATTACTCCTTCTTTGATGAGGAAGAAACTAAGCTAGTTCAGGAAGTTCGCACTCAAGCAGTTGCAACAGTCGCCGTAATTTGGAAAGATAACAGCAATACTTTACATTGGCTCAAAGACTGCGCTACTGCTGATGATGATGGGTATGTGCGAGGTGCAGCCATCGAAGCATTAGCCAGCAATTTCAAAGATGACCCGGACACCCGCTCGATTCTCAAAGACCGCGCTACTGCTGATAAGAATGGGGATGTGCGAGGTGCAGCCATCGAAGCATTAGCCAGCAATTTCAAAGATGACCCAGACACCTGCTCGTTTCTCAAAGACCGCGCCACTGCTGATTATGAAGAGGATGTGCGAGGTGCAGCCATCCAAGCATTAGCCAGCAATTTCAAAGATGACCCGGATACCCACTCGATTCTCAAAGACCGCGCTACTGCTGATTATGAAGAGGATGTGCGAGGTGCAGCCATCCAAGCATTAGCCAGCA
>NZ_JAVRBS010000010.1:207053-241312 GCF_034531155.1 Nostoc sp. ChiVER01
TTTCAAAGATGACCCGGATACCCACTCGATTCTCAAAGACCGCGCTACTGCTGATAAGAATGGGGATGTGCGAAGTGCAGCCATCCAAGCATTAGCTAGCAATTTCAAAGATGACCCAGACACCTGCTCGTTTCTCAATGACCGCGCTACTACTGATTATGAAGAGGATGTGCGAGGTGCAGCCATCCAAGCATTAGCCAGTAATTTCAAAGATGACCCGGACACCTGCTCGTTTCTCAAAGACCGCGCCACTACTGATAATAGTTGGGATGTGAGACGTGCAGCCATCGAAGCATTAGCCAGCAATTTCAAAGATGACCCAGACACCTGCTCGTTTCTCAAAGACCGCGCCACTGCTGATAAGAATGGGAATGTGCGAGGTGCAGCCATCGAAGCATTAGCCAGCAATTTCAAAGATGACCTAGACATCCGCTCGATTCTCAAAGACCGCGCTACTACTGATTATGAAGAGGATGTGCGAGGTGCAGCCATCGAAGCATTAGCCAGCAATTTCAAAGATGACCCGGACACCCACTCGATTCTCAAATACCGTGCCACTACTGATAAGAATTGGGATGTGCGACGTGCAGCCATCCAAGCATTAGCCGGTAATTTCAAAGATGACCCAGACACCCACTCGATTCTCAAAAACCGCGCCACTACTGATAATAGTTGGGATGTGCGACGTGTAGCCATCCAAGCATTAGCCAGTAATTTCAAAGATGACCCAGACACCCACTCGATTCTCAAAGACCGCGCTACTGCTGATGATAATGGGAATGTGCGATATGCAGCCATCGAAGCATTAGCCAGCAATTTCAAAGATGACCTAGACATCCGCTCGATTCTCAAAGACCGCGCCACTGCTGATGATGATGAGGATGTGCGATGTGCAGCCATCCAAGCATTAGCCAAATACTTCAGAAATCAGCTTAAGTTGTTTGAAATTTACTACAACTGTGCTGTAAATGACTCCTTTGAGGGTAGACGTAATTTCCCGTTTAATTCCAACCCTCGGCGCGTTGCACTGGAGATAATTATCAAGCAATTTCCTCAACATCCCCAGACTTTACCACTGTTGCGCGACAAAGTAGAGAATGACCCAGATGGGCAAGTGCGAAACTTTGCTCAACAGAAATTGGCAGAATTAGAGAAGTAAAAGAGTGTATGAGTAAATATGAAATATACAATCGTTATTCAGTGGTCTGATGAAGATGAGTGTTTTGTTGTGAGTCTTCCTGAATGGGGATTTTGTCATACTCACGGAGATATTTACGAAGAAGCTTTCAAAAATGCTCAAGAAGTTTTAGAAATGCTGATTGAATCATCTTTGGCTGACGGTCAACTTCTACCAGAGCCCAAAACACTAGAAAAGTCGTTAAAAGAATTTGTAATTTGTAATTCGTAATGATGCTCTCTACGAGACGCTAAACGTAGCTTGCTTCTTTGCAGGAGTAAGCAAAGTCGCTAACGTAATAAGTATTAGGTTACATGATTAAACGAAACTGTAGGTATTTGATTATAAACTTCTACATTTTCTTCAAGAGTTTGACGGATATCGTATTGTGTTTGTAAATTCAACTAAAACTGAGCGCTGTTACAAAAATAGCGAGATAAACACAATGCTGTATCTGTTGTAATAGTAAGTTTTCCAAATATAATTTCACTAATTCTTGTCTGGTTCTTTCAGTTAATTTAATATAAATTAATTATGGAAATCTTAATAGGGGGAAATTTTTTGTAAAAAATTTCTGACTTCTGTTTCTTTGCAAAGAATAATAACTTGCTGATTTAGTGTTAATTGACTAAGTTTTTTGATAATTTCAGGGCGACGATTAATTGGGTATGACCATACATATTTGAGAAATTCCCAGTTCAATCTTTCAGGACAATCCAATGCCATATCAGGTCTGGATTGTCCAGCATACATGAAGCGACGTTTAATAATTCGCGCCAAACACAAAATCCGGGGAAAATCCAAAAAAATTACCGTATCTGCAACCGATAAACGAATGTCGAGAGTACCACTGTAGTTACCATCCATAATCCAAGATTCTCGTAGGGTTAAGTCTTGGATTATGCTCTGCCATTTAGCTTTTGGAGTCTCAACCCAGCCAGGATTCCAATACCAAGCATCCAAGTGAATTACTTCTAAGCCTAAGATGGTTCCCAGTTCGCGGGCTAGGGTAGATTTACCAGCACCCCCAGAACCAATAATTAAGATTTTCTTCACCTTGTGTTTGCATCTCCCTTTTCAAGCTCAAAAGGGTAAGCATTGCTCACCCAAATAACCGTCTTCAGGACAACTCAATACGCCGCTACAATAGTACCCTAAGAAGGATTATGCCCAAATATTGATATTATGACCACTGCCACAACCGTAAAAACTGAGTATGAAGCTATTATTGGTCTAGAAACCCATTGTCAGCTGAGTACAAATACCAAGATTTTCTCTAATAGCTCTACGGCATTTGGTGCTGACCCAAATACTAACATTGATCCGGTTTGTATGGGTTTACCTGGGGTTTTACCTGTACTCAATGAAAAAGTATTAGAATACGCCGTCAAGGCTGGTTTGGCACTGAATTGTCAAATCGCTAGATATAGCAAGTTTGACCGGAAACAGTATTTTTATCCTGACTTACCCAAAAATTACCAAATTTCTCAATATGATCTACCGATCGCAGAACATGGTTGGTTAGAAATTGAGTTGGTAGATGCTAACGGGAATCCGATTCGTAAACGCATTGGCATCACACGTCTGCACATGGAAGAAGATGCTGGAAAATTGGTACACGCAGGTAGCGATCGCCTCTCCGGTTCTTCCTATTCTCTGGTAGACTACAATCGCGCAGGTGTACCGTTAGTAGAAATTGTCTCGGAACCTGATTTGCGTTCTGGATTAGAAGCTGCTGAATATGCCGAAGAGTTGCGCCGGATTGTCCGGTATCTCGGCGTAAGTGACGGTAATATGCAAGAAGGATCTCTGCGCTGCGATGTCAACATCTCTGTGCGTCCAGTGGGACGAAAGGAATTTGGCACGAAGGTAGAAATTAAAAACATGAACTCGTTCAGCGCCATCCAACGGGCGATTGACTATGAAATTGAACGTCAAATAGCCGCCATCGAAGCAGGCGATCGCATTATCCAAGAAACTCGGCTGTGGGAAGAAGGCGCTCAACGCACAAGTAGTATGCGGGTGAAAGAAGGTTCTAGCGATTACCGCTACTTCCCCGAACCAGATTTATCACCAATTGAGGTGACAGATGAACAATTAGAGCAATGGCGTAGCGAACTACCAGAATTACCAGCCCACAAACGCCATCATTATGAAAGTGAGTTGGGGCTTTCGGCTTACGATACGCGAGTGCTAACAGAAGATCGTTCAATAGCGGAATATTTTGAAACTGCCATCGCATCTGGAGCAAATCCCAAAGCTGCTGCAAACTGGATTACTCAAGATATCACCGCCCACCTCAATAAGCAAAAACTCAGTATTACTCAAATCGCCCTAACTCCCACCAATCTAGCTGATATCATCACTCGCATTGAAACGGGCAAAATTAGCAATGCTCAAGCTAAAGAAAAGTTGCCAGATTTACTCACTGGTATTTCTCCTGAAAAAGCCTTTGCAGGTCAAGAGTTAATCACCGATCCTAGTGTACTAGAACCTATTGTTGATGAAGTCATAGCTGCCAATCCCAAAGAACTAGAAAAATATCGCAACGGTAACACCAACATCAAAGGCTTCTTTGTCGGACAAGTTCTGAAAAAAACAGGCAAACGTGCTGATCCTAAGCTAACTACGGAATTGGTGGAGAAAAAACTGAACGCCTAGCAGGGGAGCAGGGGAGCGGAGGGGACAAGGTGACAAAAGTTTAGAACTTCCAACAAGTCTTTCCCCTTGTCCCCAATTCTCCTTGTCCCCAAGTCCTCTTTTCCATGCCCAATGCCCAACTACGTATTTTCCCGGTGATTCTTTACAAAATCTTCATATAAAAACTGGTGACAGCCCCCATACCTAAAATGCTATGCTGTGGTAAGTAGATGCACCCTGATGATCTGGAGAGCTGCCTAAGTGGCTCTCTTTTTTATTGGATTTATGTGGTATTTACGTAAATGCTTCATAAAATTTTTAGAACCCATCTTATATATAAGTATTAACCCTTAGATCAGAAATGATATGGTGTCAGAAAAAGATGCACCGTAATGATCTGGGGAGTGACCCAAATGGCTCTTTTTTTCTGCTTTTGTCTTTCTTCATAAGAAAGGTAAAAACAATTATGCTAATCGCCAACTAGTGGATTATTATTGCCATCAGCAAATAAACTCATAAAAAAGGGAGAGGAGAGTAAGGATTAGGGGAAGTGGGAAAAAACTAATAACTTTCAACTCCTAACTTCTAACTCTTAACTCAGCACTTTTTGAAAGCACTTTTCCAAAGCACAAATTGACCTATCCAACTTGATAGTTGTAAGGAAGAATAATGGCAGATTGGCATAAAATCACAGGTGGCATCACAGCACCAAGGGGGTATCAAGCGGCGGGAATTACCGCAGGGTTGAAACCTTCGGGGTTGCCAGATTTAGCTTTGATATTCTCACAGGTGGAAGCGATCGCAGCTGGTGTATTCACCACTAGTCAAGTTAAAGCCGCCTGCGTAGAATATTGTCGCCAACGCTTACAAGCTAAACAGAGCGCTCGTGCCATCCTTTGCAACGCCGGACAAGCTAACGCCGCTACAGGGAGTCAAGGCTACCTTGACACTTTAGAATCTGCTATGGCAGTAGGTCAAGCACTAAACATCCCATCTGAATCTGTGTTAGTGGCTTCCACTGGCGTGATTGGTCAAAGAATTAAGATGGATGCTTTGCGAAGTGGGATTCCCAAAGTAGTAGCAGCACTATCACAAACAGGCTCAGATGCCGCCGCCGGAGCGATTATCACTACAGACTTGGTAACAAAATCCATCGCCCTAGAGACGACTATAAGCGACCGCCCGGTACGAATTGGTGGTATTGCCAAGGGTTCTGGTATGATTCACCCTAACATGGCAACCATGCTAGCATTTGTTACTTGTGATGCTGTGGTTTCGCCAGCTCTTTGGCAACAGATGTTGGCAAGAGCAGCCGATAAAAGTTTCAATTCCATTACTGTGGATGGCGATACCAGCACCAACGATAGCTTAATCGCCTTGGCAAATGGTCAATCTCGTACCCCAGCAATTACAGAATGGGGCGCAGAAGCAGAGAAATTAGAGGCGATGTTAACAGCAGTTTGTCAGCATTTAGCTAAAGCGATCGCTCGTGATGGTGAAGGCGCAACCTGTCTAATTGAAGTAGAAGTAACAGGGGCCCATGATGAAATTTCAGCCCGACAAATAGCCAAAACCATCGCTGGTTCATCCTTAGTTAAATCTGCAATCTTTGGGCATGATCCTAACTGGGGACGCATCGCCGCTGCTGCCGGACGTGCAGGTGTACCCTTTGAACAAGAAAACCTGCAAATTAAGCTAGGGGATTTCTTAATGTTGGAAAATGGGCAACCTCTACAATTCGACCGTGTAGCAGCGAGTGCTTATTTGAAAAAAGCAGTGGTGGGTGCTTATCTCCAAGAGGATACTGTATTAATCTCCGTTAACATTGGCAATGGTCATGGTTCAGGTAAAGCTTGGGGTTGTGATTTAAGTTATGACTACGTGAGGATTAACGCCGAATACACTACTTAAAATCTTCTTTACAGGTATACCGATTCTCCTTTCAGGTTTATACAAATGCGTTTTTAGAGTAGCACAGCTACCTGTGCTACTCTAAACCATAGTGCCAACATAATAGTCTTCATAAGTAAGAGTTTATATATTAGAAAATACTACTAAATATATAGTTGCAAAATAAGCTAAAAAGCAAATCATACTATAAAATTAATAGTCTCCATAGATAAAATATTATACATTAAGAATTATTCATATAGTTAAGGAAAATACATAACCTTTTCCTTATACATCCAATTTAATATTTGTTTAATAAATCCAGACTCCAAGTGAACAAATTGAACTTGAAAGGCTGTAAACTGATTTCAACAAGGTGAATGAGACCTCTGCACCACACTAGAGCAGAGCCAATAAATTAGCCGAGTTTTTATATAGGTAGCTCTGTCATTGATAAAATGACTGCCGTTGCTTTGCAAAATATAGCTTAATCATTAATAGCGCAATAAACATAACGTTTATTGTCTAAATTGCCATAGCTATAAAAATAAAATTTACGTTTTCAGGAGAATATTATGACAGAATTTTTTAATCAAATTTCCCGCCGCAAATTCATTTTCACAGCTGGAGCATCGGCGAGTGCTGTATTTCTTAAAGGCTGTTTAGGTAATCCTCCTGAAAACTTAACTGGTGGAAACACTAAATCACAACCAACTGCTCAGTCGGTTGCTAATGTTAGTTCCGAACAAGCACCAGAAACTACTACAGTCAAGCTGGGGTATATTCCTATTGTAGAAGCGGCTCCTTTAATTATTGCTAAAGAAAAAGGCTTTTTTGCTAAGTATGGCATGACTAATGTTGACCTTTCCAAGCAAGCTTCTTGGGGTTCAGCAAGGGACAACGTAGAAATTGGTTCTGCTGGTGGTGGTATAGATGGTGGTCAATGGCAGATGCCAATGCCACATTTAATTACAGAAGGTTTAATTACCAAAGGCAATCAAAAAATTCCCATGTATGTCTTATGTCAATTAATTACACATGGAAATGGAATTGCGATCGCAAATAAGCATCAAGGTAAAGGTATAAGTTTAGAATTAGCCAGCGCCAAGTCTTTGTTTAAGGAATTAAAATCTTCAACCCCTTTCACAGCTGCATTTACCTTTCCCCACGTCAACCAAGATTTGTGGATTCGCTACTGGTTAGCAGCAGGCGGCTTAGATCCGGATGCAGATGTCAAGTTGCTCACAGTACCTGCGGCGCAAACTGTGGCCAACATGAAAACAGGAACGATGGATGCCTTTAGTACAGGCGACCCCTGGCCTTATCGCCTGGTTCAAGACAAAATCGGCTACTTAGCAGCATTAACCGCAGAAATTTGGAAGAATCATCCTGAAGAATATCTTGCCATGAGAGGCGATTGGGTTGATAAAAATCCTAAAGCTACCAAAGCAATTTTAAAAGGAATTATGGAAGCCCAACAGTGGCTAGATAATTTTGATAACCGTAAAGAAGCGGCTCAGATTTTGGCTGGACGAAATTATTTCAATCTTCCTTCACCAGAAATCCTAGCAGACCCATACGCAGGCAAATATGACATGGGTGATGGCCGCAAAATTGATGATAAATCAATGGCTGCTTACTACTGGAAAGATGAAAAAGGTAATGTTTCTTATCCATACAAGAGTCATGATTTATGGTTCATAGTTGAAAACGTTCGTTGGGGATTCTTACCAAAAGATTACGTAGACAATAATGCTGCTAAGGCTAAAGAACTTATTAACAAAGTCAACCGGGAAGATATTTGGAAAGAAGCTGCCAAAGAAGCTGGCATTGCTGCTGCTGATATTCCTACAAATACATCCCGTGGTGTAGAACAGTTTTTTGATGGCATCAAATTTGACCCCGAAAAACCAGAAGAATATTTGAAGAGTTTAAAAATCAAAAAAGTCAGTATCTAGAGACGCGATTCATCACTTGTAGAGACGCGATTCATCGCGTCTAAAACTAAAACAAATAACAATAAAATTTGCGGAGAATACAACATCATGACAATAGCTCAAAAACGTCCTGCAAGCCCTAGATTGAGTAATGGCTTTATATCCAGCCTGAAAAAGCAATTTCCTGACCTTATACCTCCAGCGATCGCGATCGCCATCTTCCTCGTTCTCTGGCAACTCTTCGCTTGGATTCCAGGAGCTACATTACCAGGGCCAATACAAGTTATCCAAGACACTTGGGTGTTAATTTTCTGGCCATTTTATGACCGAGGTGGCATTGATAAAGGTCTATTTTGGCAAATTCTCGCTAGTTTGCAACGAGTTGCCATCAGTTATACCCTAGCTGCGATCGTTGGTATTGCCTTGGGCATTTTGATTGGGGTTAATAAAACCATGTCCAAAGCTTTAGACCCCATCTTTCAACTACTGCGGACAGTACCACCTCTAGCTTGGGTTCCGATTTCTTTAGCAGCTTTACGACAAAACGAACCCGCAGCATTATTCGTAATTTTCATCACCGCCATTTGGCCAATTTTAATTAACACTGCTGTCGGTGTTACCCAAATTCCCCAAGATTACAACAACGTCGCCAAAGTTCTCCAACTTAGTCGCAAAGAATATTTCACTAATATTTTGATTCCTGCGGCATTACCCTACATCTTTACTGGTTTGAGAATTGCGATCGGTTTAGCTTGGTTAGCAATTATCGCTGCCGAAATCGTCATGTCCGGTATTGTCGGCATCGGCTTTTTCATCTGGGACGCTTATCAAAATAACAACGTCAGCGAAGTTATTTTAGCTCTAGTTTATATCGGTGTTGTTGGGTTGCTTCTAGATAAAGCGATGGGCTGGCTGCAAAACAAGATTTTACCAGCAGAGCAAAAATAGTCATTAGTCATTGGTCATTGGTCATTTGTAAAAAGCTAAGGACTAATGACCAGTACTAAGGACTAATAGCATAAAGACAAAGGACAAATGAGATGTTTGTAGCTGTAGATCAAATTGAAAAAGTTTTTGAATTAACTGGTGGTGGCAAATATATCGCTCTCAAAGGAATCGACCTCCAAATTAAAAAAGGAGAATTCGTTTCTTTGATTGGTCACTCCGGTTGCGGCAAATCTACCTTATTAAATATGATTGCGGGTTTGGATTTGCCAACTGAAGGTATTGTCACTCTCGAAGGACAAAGAATCACCAAACCCGGCCCAGACAGAATGGTGGTGTTCCAAAATTATTCCTTATTACCTTGGCGAACAGTTAGAGAAAATATTGCTCTCGCCGTTGACTCAGTAATGAAAGGTGTAACCGCAGCCGAACGCAACGCCATTGTCGAAAAACATATAAATATGGTGGGTTTGCGTCCCCATGCTGATAAACAACCGGGAATGTTATCAGGTGGACAAAAGCAGCGAGTTGCGATCGCCCGCGCCTTAGCGATTCGTCCTAAATTACTCTTGCTAGATGAACCATTTGGTGCATTAGATGCACTCACACGCGGCAATTTGCAAGAACAACTGATGCAAATCTGCGAAGAAAATCAAGTTACCGCCGTGATGGTGACACATGATGTAGATGAAGCGGTGCTATTATCTGACAGAATCGTGATGTTAACCAACGGCCCCGAATCTAAAATCGGCGACATTTTAGAAGTGGATATTCCCAGACCCCGCAAGCGCATGGAAGTAGTAGAACATCCTAGCTACTACAGCTTGCGAAGTGAGATGATTTACTTCCTCAATCAGCAGAAACGGATCAAGAAAATTCGGGCGCGGAAAACTGGCGACGTTGCCCGTCATGGCTTAGAAAAAGTTAACCTAGAAATTGGCTTTTTACCTCTAACAGCTTGCGCCCCTTTAGCTGTTGCTAAAGAAAAAGGCTTCTTTCTCAAGCACGGTTTAGATGAAGTTAACCTGGTGCGTGAAAGTAGCTGGCGGGGTATAGAAGATGGCATAAGTGGCGGTTATTTAGATGCGGCGCAAATGCCTTCAGGGATGCCGATGTGGCTAACTTTGGGAGGACATAATAACCAACCTCTACCCGTTGTCACTGCCCTTACCATGACTCGCAACGGTAACGCCATTACCTTGGCAAAACGCTTTTACGACCAAGGTGTGCAAACCTTATCAGATTTCAGAAATCACCTGATTCTCACCCACGAACAACGGCATACAATGGGGGTAGTGCATCCCGCTTCTATGCACAACTTGCTGCTGCGTTACTGGTTAGCGGCTGGTGGAATTGACCCCGACAGTGATGTAGACATGAAGACCATTCCCCCAGCGCAGATGGTAGCCGATCTAAAAGCCGGAAGCATTGATGGCTACTGCGTCGGCGAACCTTGGAATTACCGCGCGGCTGTGGAAAATGTCGGTTTTACCATCGCTACTGACTTAGAAGTATGGCTGGGACACCCCGGTAAAGTTCTTGGTGTGCGGGAAGATTGGGCAGAAAATTATCCAAATACGCATATCGCCTTAACGAAAGCTTTGTTAGAAGCTTGCGTGTATTGTGCAAATCCCGAAAATACCCAAGAAATTCGCCGAATTTTAACAGGGCGAGATTATGTCAGCACTGATTTAGAATACATTCAACTCGAAGATCCAGATAGTCTCACCTGTGACTTAAATCATCCATTGCGGGACTATGCCCATCATCAGTTTTATTCTGAGTCTGCCATTAACCGCCCCAGTCGCACCGAACAAATTTGGATTATGAGTCAATTGGCGCGTTGGGGTGACACTCCTTTCCCCAGAAATTGGGTAGAAGTTGTGGAACGGGTGTGTCGAGTGCGTGTTTTCAGCACCGCCGCACGAGAATTAGGTTTGGATATTAGCTATATTCGCCAACCGATTCAACTGTTCGATGGTACTCCCTTTAACGCCGACGATCCGATCGCTTATCTCAACAACTTGAAAATTAAACGTGATTTTTCAGTCGCGGAAGTTATTCTTGATGCACCAAGAAGGAGACTCGCATCATAAAACAATGGTGAGAGAAAGAGGGAGTGGGAGAAGTAGCACATCACGCGCAAACCTCTGAACTGGATGAATCCACCTTTGAACTCCGTTAATGAGTCTTTGAACTGGATGAATCCACCTTTTATCTCCGTTAAGTTATATCTTGCATCAGTCCCTACGATCGCCTGAGAATAAATTCTCAGGCTAATAGCCCAAGTCCACTTAAGTGGACTAAGCTGACGCGCATTTAAATTTGATAATTTAGCGCCTTGAACCACTTTACTGCCTTAGATTGCCTTGTAAAACTAGATGACGAACAGCTTAAAACCTTACTCCATTCGATATTAAGCGGCTTAGTTCCCCCACTCCCTTTCATTTAGTCTTCTTTAGAAGACTTTAGCTATAAGCCTCAGAATTCATTCTGAGGCGGTCGTGGGAACTGATGCAAATTCTGAGTCAACGAATCTTTGAAGTTTAACATTAAGCTATTTAATCCCCAAATACCATGCAAAATCGTAACTTTACAGCTACAAACACATTAGGAAAACCATTCGTCGCTACAACCACCAATCACAGACCTTTCCTAGAAATTAAAGACGTTACCAAAGTCTATCCGACAAAGAAAGGCCCCTTCACCGTACTCGACGGCGTTAACCTCAACGTAGAACAGGGCGAATTTATTTGCGTCATTGGTCACTCTGGCTGTGGCAAATCGACACTATTAAATATGGTATCCGGTTTTAACTTTCCCACCTCCGGGCAAGTGTTACTTGAAGGAGAACCAATCACCAAGCCAGGCCCAGATAGGATGGTTGTCTTCCAAAACTATGCTTTGCTACCTTGGCGAACTGCTTTTGAAAATATCTACTTAGCTGTTAACGCCGTTTATCCTAACAAACCACAAGCTGAAAAAAGAGCGATCGTGCGCGATCATTTAGCAATGGTGGGATTGGCTGATGCAATGGAAAAGAAACCAATGCAAATGTCCGGTGGGATGAGACAACGGGTTTCTATCGCCCGTGCTTTGGCGATTCGTCCGAAAGTTTTAATTTTAGATGAACCTTTTGGGGCGCTGGATGCTATCACCAAAGAAGAATTACAAGAAGAATTGCTGAAAATTTGGGGCGATAACCGTTGTACAGTGCTGATGATTACCCACGACATTGACGAGGCACTATTTTTAGCAGATAAATTGGTAATGATGACCAATGGGCCTCATGCAAAAATTGGCGAAGTTATGGAAATTCCTTTTTCTCGCCCCCGCGATCGCGCCCGGATTATGGAGGATCCACAATACTACCAACTACGTAATTATGCCTTAGATTTCCTCTTTAATCGCTTTGCCCATGATGACGTAGGTTAAGCTAATCTTTTCCTAAGTTTTCATTCTAAAAAATGGTTCCTTCCAGACGAGTTTATTTATTGTTGGTTTTAGGTATAGCGATCGCCCCGATCCTATGCCTTTTTCTCAACATTAAAGCAGCGATCGCCATCATTTTGCTATTTGATGCGATCGTTCTCGGATTGATGGTTATAGATGGTTTGCAGGTACGCCGTTCTCGTGTGCAAATTACCCGCGAATTACCCTCACGATTATCCATTGGGCGGGATAATCCAGTGGTGCTAAAAGTAACATCGCCAAATGCCAACGCCCTAATTGAAATCTGCGATTACTACCCAACAGGGTTTGGCATATCTGCACCCACACTCACCGCTATTATTCCCAGTAATACCACTCAAGAATTGACATATACCGTCAACCCGACACAGCGCGGTGAGTTTCCTTGGGGAAATATTCAAGTTCAACAGTTAGGAATTTGGGGATTAGCTTGGGATGATTGGCAAATTACCCAAAGTTTGCTAGTGAAAATTTATCCTGATTTGGTTGGGTTGCGATCGCTGACAATTCGTTTAACATTGCAATCATCAGGATCAATCCGCCAATCTCGCAAAACTGGTATTGGTACAGAGTTTGCCGAACTGCGGAACTATCGCACTGGTGACGATTTGCGGTTTATTGATTGGAAAGCTACCGCCCGTCGGGTTGGGGCATATAATAATGCAACGCCACTGGTGAGAGTTTTAGAACCCGAACAGGAACAAACTTTACTGATTTTGCTCGATCGCGGGCGATTAATGACAGCAAAGGTGCAGAATTTGCAGCGATTTGACTGGGGTTTGAATGCAACTTTATCCTTAGCATTGGCGGGGTTGCATCGAGGCGATCGCGTCGGTGTTGGTGTATTTGACCGCCAGATGCATACGTGGATTCCCCCAGAACGCGGTCAACATCATTTAAATCAGCTAATCGATCGCCTAACACCAATTCAACCAGTATTATTTGAATCTGATTATTTGGGGGCAGTGACAAATGTTGTGCAGCGTCAAACTCGCAGGGCGCTGGTAGTGGTGATTACCGACTTAATTGATGTCACCGCTTCTACAGAACTCTTAGCTGCACTTTCCAAACTAGCACCCCGCTATCTGCCCTTTTGTGTGACTCTGCGAGATCCGCAAGTTGATCGTTTAGCACACACTTTCACAGATGATGTTACAGATGCTTATGCCCGTGCAGTGGCACTAGATTTATTAATGCAACGACAAGTAGCTTATGCTCAATTGAAGCAAAAAGGTGTATTAGTACTAGATGCACCAGCAAATCAAATTGCCGATCAGGTAGTTGAGCGATATCTGCAACTTAAAGCCCGGAATCAACTTTAGCCAATTGCATTGATTCATCAAATGAGAGGTGCTGAAAATAGCACCTCGTAAGCCGTGATCCTTAATAATGGCACGCTAACCACGATTAAATATTAAACAAAAAATTGTTTTCGGTTAGTGATAATCCAGCAGATAATTGGGCAAATTTTACCTGAGTAAACCCAGACGCACTGCCATCTTGGTCAAAGAACAGTCCACCTGTAACATTGTTGTAGATGAATCGTTGAGCAGCAGTGGTTGCTGATACTCCAAGGGTAAACTGACTTGGCTGAAGTGAACCTGGTGATAACCCGCCACCAAAGTTAATAGCCGATATCTGAATCAATTCATTAGTCGCGTTGAAGTCATAAAGATTAACAATGCCTTTATTGTAAATTTGGAATTGAAAGGTATCAGTTCCATCTCCTCCATAGAGAGTGTCATTACCAAAACTAGCTGAGAGGATGTCATTGCCATCGCCACCATAAAGGGTATTATTACCTAAATACCCACCTGAAAGGAAGTCGTTACCTGCACCGCCAATAATCGTATCATTGCCACCATTGCCCCCAATTATCGTATCGTTGCCATTGCTCCCTACAATGTTGTCATTGTACTTTGTACCTATAATATTTAATCCTTCGATATTGTTGTAGCTAACTCGATTATTGGCCGCCGTAATTGAGCCAATGTTAGTAGTAGCATTGAATGTCGAAGTGATTCCTCCAGTAGCATTGGTGTAATCGGCGGACAAGAAATCATCACCTTTACCCCCATCCACTGTTTGAGTCACTAAAGAAGATAAGGCAGTAGATGAAGGCTGTACAGCAAAAGAGTCATTACCATCGCCCCCAGAGAGCAGATTATTGCCTTGTGAATTACCAACATCCAAGGAATCGTCACCAACGCCACCGTTAAGAGTGTTATCACCTGTTGAACCCCTAGCACTCAATGTATCGTTACCTGCACCTCCATTGAGGGTGTTATTGCCTAAAGAGCGAGAGTCAAAGAAGCCGAAATCGGAGCCGGAGCCGCCAGAAAGGTCAAGAAAATCATTGCCATCGCCCCCAAAGAGCAAGTTATCACCTTTTGAACCGCTAGCACTCAAGCTATCGTTACCTGCACCTCCGTCAAGGGTGTTATTGCCTAAAGAGCGAGAGTCAAAGGAGGAGCCGTTGTACCTGTAGAGGCCAGAAATGTCAAGAGAATCATTGCCATCGCCCCCAGAGATCAAGTTATCGCCTGTTGAACTGCTAGCATTCAAGCTATCGTCACCAGTACCACCGTAAAGGGTATCATTGCCTGCACGGTTAATGAGAGTATCATTTCCTGCACCGCCAATGAGAATATCATTTCCCGCACCACCTCTCAAAAGGTCATTACCACTCAAGCCGTCGATGATGTCGTCACCCCCCTGACCATTGATGACATCATTGGAGTTGTCAAAACCCGTAATGTTGTTGGATAGGTCATTGAGGAAGGTAACAGTGTTCCTTTTGAACAGACTAGTTTGAGTGGAATTAGCATCAAACACATCAAAACTATCGGCGATGCTGGTTTGTCCATAAAACAGTATATTGCCAATAGCTGGTTGTGAAGAAGTTGCTGGCAGATTATCCAGGTTTTCTAATTTAAAGTTTTGGAGAATGACTTTATTATTAGTATTACCAGCATTAGCGTCTTCAAATGTGATTTCTAAGTTGTTACCATTTTGAGTTAATAGCAGATTTTGAGCAGTGAAGCCAAGGAAGCCACTGAAGGGAGTATCTTTAAATTGCAAGGTGTCTAAGGAGGTAATCACCGTTGCTGACGGATTTGAGCCTTTACCCACGCCACCGAAATCGGTGATAATATCAGTGCCCTCTGCCGGGTTGTAAACAAATATATCATTGCCAGCGCCACCAGTTAGGGTGTCGTTACCAGCCGCACCTGTTAGGATATCATTACCTGCACCGCCAATAATCACATCATTATTATAGCCGCCATTTATCGTATCATTGCCATTGTTCCCTACAATCAAGTCATCGTATTGTGTACCTGAGATATTTAATCGTTCGATATTGTTGTAGCTAACCCGATACGTGCCCACCGTAATTGAGCCAATGTTCGTAGTAGCATCAAAAGTCGAAGTCAAACCCCCGCTAGCATTGCTGTAACTAACGGACAACACATCGTCACCTTTACCCCCATCTATCGTATCATTGCCAGCATTGCCTGTGGAGAGTGTATCGTTGCCATCGTTGCCAACAATCAAGTCATCGTATTGTGTACCTGAGATATTTAATCGTTCGATATTGTCGTAGCTAACCCGATTCGTGCCCGCCGTAATTTCTCCAATATTAGTAGTTACATTGAATGTCGTTGTGATACCCTCTGTAGAATTCTTGTAGCCGACGGACAACACATCGTCACCCTTACCCCCATCGATAGTATCATTACCAGCATTGCCCGTGGAGAGCGTATCGTTGCCATCGTTGCCAACAATCAAGTCATTATATTGTGTGCCTGAGATATTTAATCGTTCGATATTTTTGTAGCTAACCTGATACGCGCCCGCCGTAATTGAGCCAATGTTAGTAGTGGCATTGATGGTCGTTGTGATACCTCCTTTAGCTAAGGTGTAATCGACGGACAACAAATCGTCACCCTTGCCCCCATCTACCGTTTGAGTTACTAAAGAAGAGAGGGCAGTATCTGTGGGGCTTAAATAGAAGGAATCATTGCCATCGCCCCCAGATAGTAAGTTATAGCCTGTTGAATACTCAGCACGCAATGTATCGTCACCTGCGCCACCGTTGAGGGTGTTATTGCCCTTGGAGGACACATAACCATCGCCACCTCTATCTGAGTAGAAATAGCCAGAGGTGGAGAGAAAATCATTGCCATCTCCCCCCAAGAGTAAGTTATTACCAGATGTTACCCCAGCACTCAAGCTATCGTTACCAGCGCCACCGTTGAGGGTGTCATTTGAAGCCCCAGCACTCAAGGTATCGTTACCATCGCCCCCAAAGAGTAGGTTGCCAGATGTTGACTCAGCATTCAAGTAATCGTCACCAGCGCCACCGTTGAGGGTGTTATTGCCTGTGGAGTCAATATAGTCGTATCCTTCTAAATAGTAAGAGGCGTTAAGAGAATCATTGCCATCGCCCCCCAAGAGTAAGTTATTGCCTTTTGAAGCCTCAGCACTCAAGGTATCGTTACCACTGCCACCGTTGAGGGTGTTATCGCCTGTTGAAAATTGAATATCGAAGTGATCGTTACCAATACCACCAACAAGGGAATTATTGCCCGTATCATCAACGAGGGTGTCATCTCCAGCACCACCAACAAGAGTATCATTCCCCATACCACCTCGTAGCAGGTCATTGCCACTCTCGCCATCTATGATGTCATTCCCCATACCACCTCGCAACAGGTCATTGCCACTCTTGCCATCTATGATGTCATCGCCCCCTTGACCATTGATGACATCATCTGAGTTGTCAAAGCCGCTAACGTTATTGTTCAGGTCGTTAAGGAAGGTGACTGTGTTTTTTTTAAAGACAGTGCTTTGAGTAGAGTTGGCATTGAAGACATCAAACCTGTCGGTGATGCTAGTTTGCCCATCAAACAGGATATTGCCCAAGTCTACAGTGGCTCCAGTTGATTTGCTCAGGTTATCCAGATTTTCCAGAGCAAAGTTTTGCAGGATGACTTTTGCACCAAAAAGCCTCCTTTGATAAGGATACCTTTCAAAGCTGATTTCCAGATTGTTACCATTCTGGGTCAACAGCAAATTTTGGGCAGTGAAACCATCGCCCTGGAATTCTAGGGTGTCCACTTCGGCAATTACTGCTGCTGTCGGATTTGTCCCTTTACCTACGCCACCAAAATCGGTGATGATATTATTACGCTGGGAATTATAGTCAGCGTCGTCGTTGTCAATATATTTATCCTGACCGCCTCCACCAGTCAAGGTGTCGTTACCACCGTTACCATATATGATCTTTATAGTATCGTTGCCTGCAAGGCCGTTAATCGTGTCCGCTTCGTAACTACCCGCTAAAGTATCATTACCGTTGGTTCCAATGATATTTGCCATAACTTTTACTTACCTTAATCGATTTTTTCAGTAATTTTTAAGTTGCCAATTTGCTTTTTGTGCTGTTTTATAACACAAAAAAATCATCGAAATTTGACGTTTTCGGCATACTTTATCCGTCACCTTTGAGGATCAGTAATATTTCTCGAAGATTCCCAATATAAAAAGGCTTTCAGGTAGCATTTGTCTAGCTATCTTAGACTATCTAAGTTTTAATGATGGTACAAATTAATGAGCATGTACATTCGGTATCATAGGCCATTTCAGTCTTTTTCATCATCGTTATTCAGCGATTTATAATGAGTAATAATGATAAAAAAATCTGACTATTAAATGTCTAAAAGCCATTCTTCATATCTAGTTTTTTGCCAAATCTAAGTTCTACTAGAAAATAAAATAGTCAACAGTTGACTATTGATCGGTAAAAATATTTTTTTGCCCTCCTTTTGGGCTATTCTTCTTAGATGTCTAGCTTGAAAATAGAAAACATCTGACTGAATATTTTTAAAATAACTACACAGTCAGTATCTTACTTAAATTTATATATTTAACTAAGCATCTTTGTATAATCTTCACCTTATTTGCCGACAACATGTATATACAAGCGTCGAGCTTTATACCTTCTTCATATTCTTTTAGCTTCTAGACGATAAGAAAGCAAAAAGCAGTAGGCAAATGTTTAAACGAGTCAGAAAAAATACACATTTCCTTTTTGATGGCAGCGATGCCTGCGGTGGTCACGTAGCTCTGTCGTACCCTGAGACAAGAACACTTGCAAATCATCCGCACACATACCGAAAGTTGAAAAACTAAACCCAACATCTATTCTCTATTAGCACTGAATTGCATTAATTTACCAAATGCGAGGTGTAATTTTCAGCACCTCGCAATACTTACCTAAAGAAATGAAACTCTAATCACCATCAAACAACCAGAAAATTGTTGTTGGTTAGAGATAATCCAGCAGATAATTGTGCAAATTTCACCTGAGTAAACCCAGACGCACTGCCATCTTGGTCAAATAACAGTCCACCTGTAGCATTGTCATAGATGAATCGTTGAGCATTAGTACTTGCAGATGTTCCAAGGGTAAACTGATTTGGCTTAAGTGATCCTGGTGATAATCCGCCACCAAAACCAGCAGCCGATACCTGGATCAATTCATTAGTGGCGTTAAAGTCATAAAGTCTATCAATACCTTCATTGAAACTATTAAAAACAAAAGTATCATTTCCACTGCCACCATAGAGAGTGTCATTACCAAAACCACCTGCAAGGATATCATTCCCACTGCCACCATAGATTGTGTCATTCCCAGTACCACCATAGATTGTGTTCTTACCAGAGGCATTAGAGGCGGAAATATAATCATTGCCAGCGCCACCATCCAGTAGGTTATTGCCTTTTGAATTGCTAGCATTCAAGTTATCGTCCCCAGCGCCACCGTTAAGAGTATTATTGCCTGTGGAGCGAGAGTCGTATGTGATGGAGACGTCGCGGGGTGAAAGCGGGTCGCTGGGAGTGTAGCTGTAGTAGCCAGAGATGGAGAGATAATCATCGCCATCACCTCCAGAGAGCAGGTTATTGCCTGTTGAACCCCCAGCACTCAAGGTATCTTTACCTATACCACCGTTGAGGGTATTATTGCCAGACGAACGAGAGTCGTAGTCTTGGTAGTCATTTCCTTTGTAGTAGCCAGAGATGCTAAGAGAATCATTGCCATCATCCCCAGATAGCAGGTTATTACCTGTTGAACCCTCAGCACTCAAGTTATCGTCACCAGCGCCACCGTTGAGGATGTTCTTGCCAGATGAGCGAGAGTCGTATACGTCGTCTGGGTAGCTGAAGCTTGTGTAGCCAGAGACAGAAAGAAAATCATTGCCATCGTCCCCAGAAAGCAGGTTATTGCCAACGAGTGAGTCATTACCCGTACCGCCAACGAGGGAGTCATTTCCCGTACCACCAATGAGAGTATTATTCCCCGCACTACCAATGAGAGTATCATTACCCGCACCACCCCGCAACAAGTCGTTGCCACTTTTGCCATCAATGCGATCATTGCCCCCCTGACCATTAATGACATCATTTGAGTTGTCAAAGCCGCTAACATTATTGTCGAGATCGTTAAGGAAGGTGACTGTGTTCTTATTGAAGATGGTGCTTTGGGTGGAGTTGGCATTGAAGACATCAAAGCTGTCACTAACAGTAGTTTGCCCATCAAACACAATATTGCCCAAGTTTACAGTGGCTCCTGTAGATTTGCTAAGATTATCCAGGTTTTCTAGGGCAAAGTTTTGCAGGATGACTTTGGTATTATTGTTGTGTTCAAAGGTAATTTCCAGATTGCTACCATTCTGGGTAAGCAACAGATTTGGAGCAGTTAAGCCTGCACCCTGGAATTTGATGGTGTCCACTTCGGCAGTAACTGCTGCTGTCGGGTTAGTTCCTTTACCTACCCCACCGAAATCAGTGATGGTATCAGTGCCGTCGCCCAAGTTGTAAATAAAAATATCTTTGCCACCGCCACCAGTCAGCGTATCATCCCCCTGACCACCAATGAAAGTATCATTGCCAGTTCCACCTTGTAGCAAGTCGTAGCCGTCGGTTCCAACGATATTTGCCATAATTTTTACCTGACTAAATCAATTTTTTCAGTAACTTCAATTATCAACCTTGAGTTTAGTACTGTTTTCGGACACAAAAAAGCCGCCGAAAATTTAAGTTTTAGGTATACTTTTATCTCACCGTCAAGGGATAGCACTTTAATATTTGAAGATTCAGCATATAAAAAAGCTTGCAAGTATTACTTGCCAACTGATTTAGGAAAAATCTAAATAACTTGACAATAATTACATACTAACGTGCTACTTAAATATTTATGTTGAAAATAATAAGTTTACATATTCTTCATATTATTACCAAGGTGGCTGCGTCATGTAAATAATAACAGTTTGTTGTTAATAGAATCTAAATTTTTATTTATTGACAAAGATTTAGGCGATCGCACTCCATGAATTAGTCACCGAGATACTTATGCAGTTTTCAAAGATGTCTATTAATAAATTAAGTGCGAGATGCTATTTTTAACACCTCGCAATCCGTGCTTAAAGTAATAGAGTGCTAATTAGAATTAAACAACCACAATATTGTTTTCGGTTAGTGATAATCCAGCAGATAATTGGGCAAATTTTACCTGAGTAAATGCAGAGGCACTACCATCTTGGTCAAAGAACAGTCCACCTGTAACATTATCATAGATGAATCTTTCAGTAGCAGTGGTTGCAGATGTGCCGATGCTAAACTGATTTGCAAAGACTAAAGGTGTTGCTAACTCACCACCAAAACCAGCAGCCGATACCTGAATCAAATCATTAGTGGCGTTGAAGTCATAAAGATTATCAACGCCCCCATTGTAACTCTTGAAAGCAAAGGTATCAGTACCATCCGCTCCAATTAGGATGTCATTACCGTTGCCACCAGTGATGATATCATTACCAAAACCACCATCAAGAGTGTTATTACCTAATGCGCCATAAGCACTAAGAGTATCGTTGCCATCGCCCCCTAAGAGCAAATTAGTGCCTGTTGAATAATCAACAATCAAGTTATCAGCACCAGCGCCACCGTTGAGGGTGTTATTTCCTGATGATCTGCGATAAACTCCTTTGCCAGAATCGCCCTGTTCGTCGTACTCATAGCCAGAGGCACTAAGAATATCATTACCATCGTCTCCAGAGAGCAGGTTATGGCCTGATGAATAGTCAACGTTCAAGTTATCGTCACCAGCACCACCGTTAAAAGTATTCTTGCCAGTGCAAGTATAACACCTTCCTCCGTAGCCGTAGCCGTAGCTAGAGCCTGTGAGAGTATCATTGCCATCGCCACCATTGAGCAGATTAGCGCCTCGTGAATAGTTAACATTCAAGTAATCGTCACCAGCGCCACCATTGAGGGTATTTTGACCAGAGGTGTTATCAAACCTGTAGCCCTCGAAGTTAGAGGCACTAAGAGTATCATTGCCATCGCCACCAGAGAGCAGGTTATTGCCTGTTGAAATGTTAGCACTCAAAGAATCGTTACCAAGACCACCGTTGAGGGTGTTATTACCATCGGCAAGATTGACGTTAAGATAATCATTGTCATCGCCACCATCCAAAAAGTTATCGCCTGTTGAATAGAAAGCACTCAAACTATCATTACCAACACCACCGATGAGGGTGTTATTACCAGATACTTCTGGGTCATAGTAGCTACCAGAAACGCTAAGATAATCATTGCCATTCCCACCATCCAGTAGGTTATTGCCTGCTGAACTGTCAGCACTCAAGCTATCATTACCAGCGCCACCGTTGAGGGTGTTATTACCAGACACCACATCGTAGTCACCTAAGGCCCTGAGAGTATCATTGTCATCGCCACCATCTAAAAGGTTATTGCCTGTTGAAGAATTAACATCTAAGTAATCGCTGCCAGTACCACCAACGAGGGTGTTATTCCCTGCACCACCAATGAGGGTATCATTACTGTTGGTTCCAATGATATTTGTCATAATTTTTACCTTATTTAATCAATTTTTAGAGTAACTTTAGTTCTAAGTGTTGTTTTAGCGCACAACTAACTAGCCGAGAATTGAAACTTTCGGCAAGTTTTTTTATGTAACTGTTGAGGAACAGTAATTATTATCGAAAATTTATCCTATTAACAAGCTTGCAAATAGCACTTATCTAAGTATTAAAGTTTCACACACTGTCCAAGTTCATGATTGTGTATATCATCAAATAAGTCGTTTCAGGCTTTTTATAATCATCTTGATTGATCTCAATCACTGAAAAAAGTCGGCAAATTAAGCTTAAATGCCTGAAACTTATATTTCATACTCTGATTGTGGACTATTGCCCGTGGGTGTCTAATTTAAAGTAGAAAACATTTAAATAACACTCTAATAACCATCTGTAATAACCATATATGAATATTTACCGAGATGTCCATAGTTAAAATACATCTTTGTATACTCTTCATATTACTTACTGACAATGTATATGTAAGCACTTGCGTTTGCGTATGTCTAACATTTTTCTAGTCAGAATTTATTTCCACAAAGCAATAGACAAAAAGTGCTTTGTGCCAAGGCTTTCAAGGGATAAAACTTGTTAGATGCTTGAAATAAGCATAAAAAAATATAGAATTAATCGCAGCGATCGCTTAGGTTAGGCTACGTTTACCCAGTGAGTAAGATAAAGAAACTATGTGGTAATGTACTTTTTAAGTAATAATAAGTATGAGTACATAAGTGTAACAATGGAGACATAGCCCAAATTAACTAGTAATATCATGTCCGGCAAAAGACTTATCATTAAGACCGCAGGGGGGTTCTTGCTGGGAGCAAGGGGAAAGAGGTTTTTCTGATTTTTGCACAGATGCGGTAATCATAAGTGGTTCAGACTTGATATAAAACTGATAAATGATCTTTTTTGGAGAATTGGTACTAAGCACCTGGCATTCTCAAGATTTTTCGCTTACTAATGGAGCGCTAATGCCAATTAAATAACCACAAAATTGTTCTCGCTTAGTGGTAATCCAGCAGATAGTTGGGCAAATTGTACCTGAGTAAACCCAGACGCACTGCCATCTTGGTCAAAGTACAATGCACCTGTAACATTGTTATAAATGAATCGTTGAGCATTAGTGATTGCAGATGTGCCGATGGTAAACTGATTTGGCTTAAGTGAAGGTGTTGCTAAGTTGCCACCAAAACCAGTAGCCGATACCTGAATCAACTCATTAGTCGCGTTGAAGTCATAAAGATTATCAATGCTCCCATTATAACTATTGAAAGCAAAGGTATCAGTACCGTTACCGCCAGTGAGGCTATCATTGTAACCACCTGTGAGGGTATCATTGCCATTACCACCGTTGAGAGTGTTGCGATAAGAGGCGTCAGAGACGAAAAGATAATCATCGCCATTACCACCGTTGAGAGTGTAGCTACCAGAAGCGCCAGAGACGTTAAGAGAATCATTGCCATCACCCCCATTAAGGAAGCTAGAACCAGTAAACCCATCAATAATTAAGTAATCATCACCAGCGCCACCGTTGAGCGTGCTATTACCTGACGCTTCTAAGGCACTTAGAGAATCATTGCCATCGCCACCAAACAGAAGGTTATCACCTGTTGAATTGTCAATATTTAATGTATCGTTACCAGCGCCACCGTTGAGGGTGTTATTGCCTGATGTGAAGATATTGCTATTGTTGTATTTGTTGTACTGAAAATCAGAGCCGGAGAGATAATCATTGCCATCGTCACCAGAGAGGAGGTTATTGCCTGATGAATAGTTAACATTCAATGTATCGTCACCAGTACCACCATTAAGGGTATTATTGCCTGATGTGACACGATACAAAATGTTAAAACCGTAGTAGTAACCGTCGTCTTCGTAGTAGCCAGAAGCGGAGAGAGAATCATTACCATCGCCACCATTAAGGAGGTTATTGCCTGATGAATAGTTAATATTCAACGTATCCTCACCAGCGCCACCGTTGAGGGTATTCTTGCCAGAAGCGGCTAGGAATCCTCCACCGTAATACTCAAAGGAGCCAGAGCCGGAGAGAGAATCATTGCCATCGACACCATTGAGTAGGTTATCCCCTTGTGAAGAGTCGATATTTAAGGTATCGTTACCAGCAGCACCGTTGAGGGTGTTATTGCCTAAACGAGGAATGCTTGCTCTGATAGCATCTTCCTTGCCAGAGGCAGTAAGATAATCATTACCATTGCCACCATTAAGTAGGTTATTCCCTGTTGAAGCGTTAACATTCAAGGTATCACTACCAATGCCTCCATCGAGTAAATTATTCCCTGTTGAATAGTTAGCATTCAGGTAATCATCACTAGCACCGCCATTAAGAGTATTATTGCCTGAAGCACCTAAGATGTCTTGATACTGCAAGCCAGAGACAGTAAGAGTATCATTGCCATCGCCACCATTGAGTAGGTTATTGCCTGTTGAAGAGTCAACACTCAAGTTATCGTCACCAGCGCCACCGTTGAGGGTATTATTGCCAGAGCTGCCAATGGTAAAGCTGTTGTTGTCGCTAGAGGCATAAAGAGAATCATTGCCATCGCCACCACTGAGAAGGTTATCGCCTGTTGAATACTTAACACTCAAGTTATCGTTACCAGCGCCACCGTTGAGAGTGTTATTGCCAGAAACATAATAATAGCCATAATTATAATCACTGTTGACTTTCTGTAATCCAGCCGCAAAGAGAAAATCATTGCCATCGCCACCAAACAGAAGGTTATCGCCTTCTAAATAGTTAAGATTCAAGTTCTCGTCATCAGTATCAGGAGTATCAGCAAAGATGCTATTACTGCTCGTACCAGCAATGAGAGTATCATCGCCTGCACTACCGATGAGAGTATCATTCCCCATGCCACCTCTCAAAAAGTCGTTGCCACTCTTGCCATCAATGATGTCATTACCTGCCTGACCATTTATGACATCATCTGAGTTGTCAAAGCCGCTAACATTATTGTCGAGGTCGTTAAGGAAGGTGACTGTGTTCTTATTGAAGATGGTGCTTTGGGTGGAGTTGGCATTGAAGACATCAAAGCTGTCACTAACAGTAGTTTGCCCATCAAACAGGATATTGCCCAAGTCTACAGTGGCTCCTGTAGATTTGCTCAAGTTATCCAGATTTTCTAGGGCAAAGTTTTGCAGGATCACCTTGGTAGAATTTATGCCATTAAAGGTGATTTCCAAATTGCTACCATTCTGGATGAGCAGCATATTTTCGGCAGTGAAGCCTGCACCTTGAAATTTTAGGGTGTCCACTTCGGCAGTAACTGCTGCTGTTGGGTTTGTTCCTTTTCCTACTCCACCGAAATCGGTGATAGTATCTATGCCGAGGTTGAGGTTTGAGTATATGTCATCGCCGAAGTCGTAAACAAATCTATCTTTGCCACCACCACCTATCAGGGTGTCATTGCCTTGTTTAGCGGTGATGTTATCGTTGCCTGCAAGACCCTTAATTGTGTCTGCGCTGTTAGTGCCCAGTAGGGTATCATTCCCGTTGGTTCCAATGATATTTGCCATAATTTTTACCTAGCTAAATCGATTTTTTCAGTTGAGTAGCAATCATTCATACACATACTGAAAGTAAAACAGTAAACAGTTACTCGTTGAAAGCAGTCGGAATTTAACCCCGACTGAAACACGCCATTTATATTATTCATAGGAGACTCTGACTCCCAGATTGCTATTTTTAACACCTCGCAATCCCTGCCTAAAGTAATGGAACGCTAATTACATAGGACTTACGCACAGGTAACGGAAAACGTAGACGCATTAGCAAAGTGGTAGCGACAAAGGAGCGTCAGCGGCTTGCCGCAGGCTACCACAGAGAAGGCAGTGCGTTGGGCGGCTCTGCCGACTTGTACCCCTACGGGGAAGCAAGCTACGCTCTTAGCGTTCCCGCAGGGTAGCATCTGGCGCGGCGCAGAGGTCACGGAGGAATGAAAGTTTTAGAGGATTTTTGCGTAAGTCCTATCACAATTAAACAACTACAAAATTGTTTTCGGTTAGTGATAATCCAGCAGATAGTTGGGTAAATTTTACCTGAGTAAATGCAGATGCACTGCCGTCTTGATCAAAGTACAATGCACCTGTAACATTGTTATAGATAAATCGTTGAGCATTAGTAATTGCAGATGTACCGATGGTAAACTGATTTGGCTTAAGTGAAGGTGTTGCTAAGTTGCCACCAAAACCAGCAGCCGATACCTGAATCAACTCATTAGTGGCGTTGAAGTCATAAAGATTATCAATGCCCTCATTGTAACTCTTGAAAGCAAAGGTATCAGTACCATCCCCTCCAATTAGGATGTCATTACCGTTGCCACCTGTGATGATATCATTACCAGAACCACCATTAAGAGTGTTATTACCTAATGCGCCATAAGCACTAAGAGTATCGTTACCATCGCCCCCTAAAAGCAAATTAGTGCCTGTTGAATAATCAACAATTAAGTTATCAGCACCAGCGCCACCGTTGAGGGTATTATTTCCTAATGTTCTGTAATAGACTCCTTTGCCTGACTCGCCCTGTTTGTCATACTTATAGCCAGAGGCACTAAGAGTATCATTGCCATCATCTCCAGACAGCAGATTATTGCCTGATGAATAGTCAATATTTAATGTATCGTCACCAGCACCACCGTTGAGGGTATTATTCCCAGAAGCTGCGAAGAATTTGTGCACCTCCGAGGGGCCAGAATTGGTGAAGGATTCGTAATCCTCAAAGGAACCAGAACCGGAGAGAGAATCATTGCCATCGTCACCATTGAGAAGGTTATTACCTGCTGAATAGTTAACATTTAATGTATCGTCACCAGCGCCACCATTAAGGGTATTATTGCCAGAAGCGGCGAAGAATTCGTAATAACTGAAGGAAACATTAAAAGGAGAGCCAGAACCGGAGAGAGAATCATTGCCATCGTCACCATTGAGTAGGTTATTACCTTTTGAAAAGTTAATATCAAACGTATCATTACCAGCTCCACCGTTGAGGGTGTTATCGCCTGAAGAGAAATCAATGCCGACTCTGGGATTCGCACCAGAGGCATTGAAATAATCATTGCCATCGTCACCATTAAGTAGGTTGTCGCCTTGTGAAGCGGAAACATCAAAGGTATCATTACCAATGCCACCATCCAGTAAGTTATTGCCTGTTGAATAATCAGCAGTCAAGGAATCATTACCAGCACCACCGTTAAGGGTGTTATTGCCTGAACCACCAAGATTGCCACCAAGATAGTACTGGAAGCCAGACGCTAAGAGAGAATCATTGCCATCGCCTCCATTGAGCAGGTTATCGCCTGTTGAAGAGTTAACACTCAAGTTATCGTCACCAGCGCCACCGTTGAGGGTATTATTGCCAAGGACGCTAATGCTTGAGCTGTCGTAGCCGCTAGAGGCATAGAGAGAATCATTGCCATCGCCACCATCGAGCAGGTTATCGCCTGTTGAATAGTTAATATTTAACGTATCGTTACCAGCGCCACCGTTGAGAGTATTATTGCCAGAAACATAATCATAAACATGACTAATACTGTATAATTCGCTGTCGCCAGAAGCAAAGAGAAAATCATTGCCATCGCCACCAGAGAGAAGATTATTATCGCCTTCAAAATACTTATAGTCATAGTCAGCATTCAATTTATTGTTATGAATACTATTAATACTAAGGATCTTATTCCCCGCACCAGCAAAGAGTGTATCATTTCCCGCACCACCAATGAGAGTATCGTTCCCCGCGCCACCCCGCAGTAGGTCGTTGCCACTTTTGCCATCAATGAAGTCATCACCCCCCTGACCATTTATGACATCATCTGAGTTGTCAAAGCCGCTAACATTATTGTCGAGGTCGTTAAGGAAGGTGACTGTGTTCTTATTGAAGATGGTGCTTTGGGTGGAGTTGGCATTGAAGACATCAAAGCTGTCACTAACAGTAGTTTGCCCATCAAAAAGGATATTGCCTAAGTCTACAGTGGCTCCTGTAGATTTGCTCAGGTTATCCAGGTTTTCTAGGGCAAAGTTTTGCAGGACGACCTTGGTATCATAAAAGTCGTCTTCAAAGGTGATTTCCAGATTGCTACGATTCTGGGTAAGCAGCAGATTTTGAGGAGTGAAGGGAGTACCTTGAAATTTTAGGGTGTCCACTTCGGCAGAAACTGCTGCTGTTGGGTTTGTTCCTTTACCTACGCCACCGAAATCGGTAATGGTATCAATGTTATGGGAGTAGTGGAAGTCGTAGATGCCACCAGGTAGAAGAGTGTCGTTGCCCTTGTTCCCTGTGATGCTATCGTTGCCTGCAAGACCCTTAATTGTATCTGCGCTGTTAGTGCCCAGTAGGGTATCATTCCCGTCGGTTCCAATAATATCTGCCATAATTCCTAACTTCCTAAATCGATTTTTTCAGTAACTAAATACAAAATTCTTTTCGGTTAGTGATAATCCAGCAGATAGTTGGGCAAATTGTACCTGAGTAAATGCAGAGTTACTGCCATCTTGGTCAAAGTACAATGCACCTGTAACATTGTCATAGATAAATCTTTGATCGATCGTGGTTGCAGATGTTCCGATGGTAAATTGAGTAGCTGATAATGAATATCCGTAATCAGAACTATTAGAATCAAAATTATAGGCTATTTGAATCAGGTCATTAGTGGGGTTGAAATCATAAAGTCTATCAATGCCCTCATTGTAACTATTGAAAGCAAACCTATCAGCACCATCCCCTCCATACAGGGTATCATTACCCTTGCCACCTGCGAGCAGGTCATTGCCCTTACCACCTGTGAGCATATCATTACCATCACCACCGTTGAGGGTGTCACGATCAGAGGTGTTAGAGGCACTAAGAAAATCATTGCCATCGCCACCATCGAGAAGGTTTTTACCTGATGAATAGTCAATATTCAATGTATCGTCACCAGCGCCACCGTTAAGAGTGTTATTCCCTGATGTGACAATATTGCTCTTGTTGTATTTGTTGTACTGGAAGCCAGACGCTAAGAGATAATCATTGCCATCGTCACCATTGAGGAGGTTATTGCCTAATGAGTAGTCAATATTTAATGTATCGTTACCAGTACCACCGTTGAGGGTGTTATTCCCTGATGTGAAAATATTGCCCAAAACTTCAGGGTGGCTCAAGTAGTCGTCTAAGTTAAAGCTGGAGAGAGAATCATTACCATCGCCTCCACTTAAAAGGTTATTACCTGTTGATAAGTAAACACTTAAGGTATCGTTACCAGTACCTCCATTGAGAGTATTATTCCCTGATGTGAAAATAGTGCCCAAAACTCCAGATTGCCTCAAGTCGTCGTACTCGTCTAACAAGTCGTCGTACTCGTCTAAGTTAAAGCTGGAGAGAGAATCATTACCATCGCCTCCATTTAGAAAGTTATTACCTGTTGATAAGTAAATATTTAAGGTATCGTTACCAGCACCTCCATTGAGGGTATTATTGCCAGAAGCGGCAAAGAATCCTTCGTAATAATCGTAAGAGCCAGAGGCGAATAAATAATCATTGCCATCGCCACCATCGAGCAGGTTCTGGCTTTTTGAACCGTCAGCATTCAAGGTATCATTACCAGATCCACCGTTGAGAGTGTTATCGCCTAAAGAGCTAACAATGCCGTATCTAGTAATATTAACAGAGGCATTGAGATAATCATTGCCATTGCCACCATTAAGTAGGTTATCGCCTTGTGAAGCGGTAATATTCAAGGTATCATTACCAACGCCACCATCGAGTAAGTTATTGCCTGTTGAATAGTCAGCAGTCAAGTAATCATTACCAGCACCACCGTTAAGAGTGTTATTGCCAGAAGCACCAATGACATTATAGTACTGGAAGCCAGAGTCGGAGAGAGAATCATTGCCATCGCCTCCATTGAGCAGGTTATTGCCTGTTGAAGAGTCAACACTCAAGTTATCGTCACCAGCGCCACCGTTGAGGGTATTATTGCCAAGGACGCCAATGGTAAAGCTATCGTAGCCGCTAGAGGCATAAAGAGAATCATTGCCATCGCCACCATCGAGCAGGTTTTTACCTGATGAATAGCTAATATTTAACGTATCGTCACCAGAACCACCATTAAGAGTGTTATTACCTAATGCGCCATAAGCACTAAGAGTATCGTTACCATCGCCCCCTAAAAGCAAATTAGTGCCTGTTGAATAATCAACAATTAAGTTATCAGCACCAGCGCCACCGTTGAGGGTATTATTTCCTAATGTTCTGTAATAGACTCCTTTGCCTGACTCGCCCTGTTTGTCATACTTATAGCCAGAGGCACTAAGAGTATCATTGCCATCATCTCCAGACAGCAGATTATTGCCTGATGAATAGTCAATATTTAATGTATCGTCACCAGCACCACCGTTGAGGGTATTATTCCCAGAAGCTGCGAAGAATTTGTGCACCTCCGAGGGGCCAGAATTGGTGAAGGATTCGTAATCCTCAAAGGAACCAGAACCGGAGAGAGAATCATTGCCATCGTCACCATTGAGAAGGTTATTACCTGCTGAATAGTTAACATTTAATGTATCGTCACCAGCGCCACCATTAAGGGTATTATTGCCAGAAGCAGCGACGAATCCTACGTAAACATTATAATAAGAGCCAGAACCGGAGAGAGAATCATTGCCATTGCCACCATTGAGGAGGTTATTACCTGGTGAAGAGTTAACATTCAATGTATCGTCACCAGCGCCACCATTGAGGGTATTCTTGCCAGAAGCGCCGAAGAATCCTCCGTAGAATTCAAAGGAGCCAGAACCGGAAAGAGAATCATTGCCATCGCCACCATTGAGAAGGTTATTGCCTTCTGAATAGTCAATATTAAATATATCGTTACCAGCACCACCGTTGAGGGTGTTATCGCCTGAAGAGCGAACAATATCGTATCTAGTACCATAGCCAGAGGCGGATAGATAATCATTGCCATCGCCACCATCGAGCAGATTATCATCTTGTGAAGCGTCAATATTCAAGGTGTCATTACCAACGCCTCCATCGAGTAAGTTATTGCCTGTTGAATTGTCAGCAGTCAAGTAATCATTACCAGTACCACCGTTGAGGGTGTTATTGCCAGAGACACCAATAGAATAGCCATAGCTATTCAGGTAGCCAGAGGCTGTAAGAGTATCATTACCATCGCCACCATTGAGCAGGTTATCGCCTGTTGAATAGTTAATATTCAAGTTATCCGCACCAGCGCCACCGTTGAGGGTATTATTGCCGGAACTGCGAATGCCGGAACCGTCCTTGAAAGATTTGTATTCGTCGCTAGAGGCACTAAGAAAATCATTGCCATCGCCACCATTGAGCAGGTTATCGCCTGTTGAATAGTTAATATTTAATGTATCGTCACCAGTACCACCGTCAAGGGTATCATTGCCCGCGCCACCCCGCAGTAAATCGTTGCCACTTTTGCCATCAATGATGTCATCACCCCCCTGACCATTTATGACATCATCTGAGTTGTCAAAGCCGCTAACATTATTGTCGAGGTCGTTAAGGAAGGTGACTGTGTTCTTATTGAAGATGGTGCTTTGGGTGGAGTTGGCATTGAAGACATCAAAGCTGTCACTAACAGTAGTTTGCCCATCAAAAAGGATATTGCCTAAGTCTACAGTGGCTCCTGTAGATTTGCTCAGGTTATCCAGGTTTTCTAGGGCAAAGTTTTGCAGGACGACCTTGGTATCATAAAAGTCGTCTTCAAAGGTGATTTCCAGATTGCTACGATTCTGGGTAAGCAGCAGATTTTGAGGAGTGAAGGGAGTACCTTGAAATTTTAGGGTGTCCACTTCGGCAGAAACTGCTGCTGTTGGGTTTGTTCCTTTACCTACGCCACCAAAATCGGTGATGGTATCAGTGTTACTTGAGTATCGGTAGTCGTAAACAAATTTATCTGTATCTTTGCTGCCACCAGGTAGAAGAGTGTCGTTGCCCTTGTTCCCTGTGATGCTATCGTTGCCTGCAAGACCCTTAATTGTGTCTGCGCTATTAGTGCCCAGTAGGGTATCATTCCTGTCGGTTCCAATAATATCTGCCATAATTTCTACCTAATTAAATCGATTTTTTCAATAACTTCAGTTCTCAACCTTGAGTTTAGTCTTGTTTTTGGGCATAAAATTTCACCGAAATTTGACCTTTTCGGCATACTTTACACGCCACCCTTGAAGAAACAGTAATATTTCTTGAAGATTCACTTTATGAAAAGTCTTGTACATAGTCAGTTATTCTCCGCAGGTGTCTAGATTGAAAACAGAGAACATCTGAATAGAAATAGGTAGCCTCAAAATAATTACATAGTCAGTCAATATTTTACTTAAATGTTTATACTTAAATAAACGTCTTTGCACACTCTTTACATTATTTGCCAATAAATGTATATACAAATACTGAACTTTGTCTCTTCTTCATATTGTTTTAGTTTCTAGGCAATAATTTTCAGAAAGCAGTAGGCAAATGTTTAAATGAGTGTTACAAAATACATATTTAAATGGTACGATCGCTGCGATTATTCTTAGCCTATGCCTAGCAATATCTTATATCTGTGCAAAAATCGTTATAGGTTACTAAAATTACAAACGCAGAGATGATTCGATTTAGCCAAGAACACTTGCAAGTTATCCGCACCCATGCAGAAAGCACCTATCCAGATGAGTGCTGTGGTATGATTTTGGGCTATCAGGCTAATGGGGATAAAATTGTGGTAGAAGTCATACCAACAGAAAATGCCTGGAATACAGAAGCGGCGGCTGAGTTTGCAGGGGAATACACAGCAGATAGTAAAAGACGGCAATACACGATCGCACCCGAAGTTATGTTAAAAACACAAAGGGAAGCACGCAATAAATCGCTCAACATTATTGGCATTTTTCATTCCCACCCAGATCATGTTGCTATCCCTTCAGAATGCGATCGCCTATACGCTTGGCAAGGATACTCGTATATAATAGTTTCTGTTCAAAACGGCAAAGCGGGAGAACTCCTAAGTTGGAGCCTTGATGATACTCATCATTTCCAAGCAGAGGCAATTGAAAATATGATTTAACAGCTTAATTTCAGGCGTTGGTGAATTGAAGTATGAAGTGAAATTCTCAGATCAGATAGATATCATATCATGTCCGCTTAATTGCTTATTAAACTCGAAGAACCCCACCCCGCCAAAGCTACGCTTTGTATCCCCTTCCGAAGAGCGCTACGGTGTACACACAAGTTTGAAATAGCTGATTAACCAAGGTTTTACCCCACCCTAACCCTCCCCTTATAAAGGGGAGGGAACTAGATTTGTTTTTCCCCCCTTTATAAGGGGGGATTAAGGGGGGTAGTTTGACTTATGTGTACACCGTAGCCCGAACGGAGAGGGGTTGGGGGTGGGGTGTAATGACTGTGGTTAGCATAACTAATTATGCGGACATGATATTAGTTGGAGAATTAAACTTTATTTTAAAATAGCGATCGCTATTTGATTAAAACATTTAAATACTAAAGTTTTTTACTTATGATGTAATCTAAGAACATCTAGTTTGATATTCTTAGATTAAATTTTATGCTGACTTTTTGCTTAAGTTGACACTAATAGGCAATGCCATCCTTTACGATATATCTATATATATCAGGGTTTTCGTGAATTGGTATTAACCCAAGCGTATTAAACTATAATGCAGTTTTAGTATTTTCACTAGATGCTTCTTTAGAAGTCGTCTTTAAACGTGTCGCTGTGCTTTTGCGGATGCGATCGCTTTTGCGAACACCACCCGCCATTTCATATTCACGGCTATCTTTGCCGTATTTAAAAGCCACTCCAATTAGCATTCTTTCTGTGAGGTCACTTAAAGTTTTCTCCAATTCGTCCATCTCAGTTCTAGAAGAGTTGATCACGGTTAAAGCAGTATTATAAGCGTCTATCTTGTTACGATACTGCTCAATTAATTGTGTCATGTTTTGCAAGTTGCGAGTATCCCCAAAATCTATACTAGGATCAATTGCTTTCAGTCCCGCCACTCTTAATTCAGCTTTTTCTAACACACGGTATGTACGTTTGTGACTAGGCATAAATATATCCCTTTCATTCTGCTTTAAAGCTAGTTTGCCTTACTAAAGCTGTGTTTTAGTTCAGTAGTATCCTCATAATTTAGTATTTAATATAGCGTGCATGTCAGTGTTTATCGCAGAACAGATGTTCTTGTTAATGAAAAAGATGTCTTTATTAACGAAAAAGATGTTCTTGTTAA
>NZ_JAVRBS010000011.1:0-30701 GCF_034531155.1 Nostoc sp. ChiVER01
GTAATGATTCATGTATCACATATTTTTTACCCCACCCTAACCCTCCCCTTATAAACATATTTTTTACCCCACCCTAACCCTCCCCTTATAAAGGGGAGGGAACCAGATTTTTCTTGTTTCCCCCCTTTATAAGGGGGGATTAAGGGGGGTAAAAATGTGATTAAAAGCACAAGATACCACTTTTCAAACATCCTCTTAGACTCCCTACCAATTCGCCAGTAGTATCATGAATTCTGGGGCTATCTTCTAAAGAAGACTGATTGAGTCCACTTGAGTGGATTTGCGCTATTAGCCAGAGAATTCATTCTCTGGCGGTATAACTTATAGAATTCGAGTGAGAGATTCCCAAATAAGACTTGTAGATTCAGTTAATGTATGCAGTTATCTAGTTAATGAACTGTCCCTCTCAATGATTCAGCATCAACGGGTTTAATTAGGTAAGTCTGCAATAGATGCCCAACAATGGAAGCGATCAAGGGCAATTTTTGGCAGAATTTTACAACTGGTGAGCGATTGCTGTTATTAATCTCTGCTAGTTTCAAATTAAGGTCAGAACACTTTTCTAACCGCCGGAAGAACTCTGGATGATTTGTATTCAAAATCAGGGGAAATGCCCGTGCAGCGGTGTTATTCGTCTCTTGAATGACTCTGGTATTATATTCGCGCGGATCTATCCCAATGGATTGATAAAACGTGGCGCGTTCAAATACTGTCAATGTGTGAGTAGCAAAAACACTCAATAAAAAGAAACGCACCCACAATCTGGCTCTCCAATTGTTCCATAGTTGAGGTTGCGATCGCAGCAGTGCTTTAAAGAAATCTCCATGTCGATTTTCATCCTGACACCAACTTTCAAACTTACGGAATAGTGGATAAATTTGGTGTTCTGGATGTTTCTCCATGTGCCGATACACCAAGATATAGCGCCAGTAGCCAATTTTCTCAGACAGGTAGACTGTGTAAATAATCCACTCTGGCGGAAAGAAGGTATAAGTGCGATTTTTAGTTAAATAACTTAAGTCAAGGGAAAGATTAAAATCTGCCATTGACTTATTTAAAAATCCTGCATGGCGTGCTTCATCCCGCGCCATAAAATTAAAAGCATCCGCCAAAATCGGATTGCGGTTTTTCAGACGGCGTGATAGCTCTTTAAACAGCAGAAACCCAGAAAACTCTGAGGTACAGGAACGTTCCAAAAAGTCAATAAAAGCAACGCGTGTTTCTCCATCAATGTGATCCCAACACTGCTGAAATTCTTCATCACGGACAAAGTGATGACGGTTATAGTCAGCTCGTAACTCCTCTACAATTGCCAGTAACTCAGCTTCCTGGGACGAAATATCCAATTGCGCCGCAGCTTCAAAGTCAGTAGTATAAAACCGAGGTGTTAATAATGTTTCTTGAACAGGCGCTTTTACACCTGGTTTTAGCAACTCAGACTGTGAGGTTTCCAGAGACTTAACCATAAGAATCCTTCGATTATTTCATGCTTTAAAAGTTATCTAAGCATAAATAGTTGTTTGTAGACATCAGTTAAATTATTGAGAGTAAATTGTGAGAAATAAACTTATTACCCGTTGTTTCGGGAGAGTTTAAATGCCTATTGCACAATCAGTTTTGTTACTACTTAACTAGGATGTGTCTAAGGGTGAAAATCAGAAAAATATAAATAAATACTAATATCTTTATCCTTATATATAAATTAATAGTTAAATAATCTTAGAAGAAATAAAAATAGCTGGGATCTACATCGGCAGTGGTACTTGCCAGATAGAGTGATGCAGATCCATCTCTAAACCTAGAATAACAATCTTTTAGCTGGCACTGGCAGGCATCCTAAGTCGGTGAATGCCCAGAAGCCTTGCCTTGAAAGTAAAGGAAGCAACAATGAGTAGTAATCTAGCTATTAAACTGCGCTCTGGAACTCAACAGTCCCACACCTCAGCAGAAAATGTGGGATTTATGAAATGTTTTCTGAAAGGAGTTGTGGATAGAGACTGCTTCGCCAAATTCTTAAGCAACTTGTATTATGTCTACAGCGAACTAGAAGCAGCATTAAAGAGCCATGTAGAGCATCCTGTGATTAGTGCGGTTTACTTCCCCGAACTTAATCGCCAATCCTCGCTCGAAAAAGACATGGTGTTCTATTATGGCAATAATTGGAGAGAGCAAGTTACACCTTCACCGGCTACCCAAAAATACATTAACCGCATTCGGGAAATTTCTATTAGTGAACCAGCTTTATTGTTAGGTCATGCCTATACTCGCTACATGGGCGATCTTTCTGGGGGTCAAATGCTACAAAAAGTTGCTCAGTCAGCCCTGAAGCTTTCTGGCTATGAAGGCACATCCTTTTACAATTTTGAGCAAATTCCTGACAAAAAGGCATTTAAGGATAAGTATCGTCAGGCATTAAATGAATTACCAGTTGATGATATAACAGCAGAACGGATTGTTGCAGAAGCTAATAATGCCTTTGGATTCAATTTACAAATAGCTCAAGAGTTAGAAGGAAGTTTGATTAAAGCACTCGGTCAAGTTATGTTTAATAGCCTAACTAATTAGTCATTAGTCATTAGTCATTAGTCATTTGTCATTCTCCCTCTGCTTCTTCTACCTCCCCTACTCCCTTCATTCATTGGAAAGCAACTCAATGGTTTTTCTATTACCTGGTGTCAAGTTTGATCTAGATTTGATTCAAAAGTACGATACTCGCGCACCTAGATATACCAGTTACCCGCCTGCTACAGAGTTAAGCGAAACATTTACTGAAACTGATTTTAAGGCCGCGATCGCAGCCTCGAATCAACGTAAAACTCCTATGAGTTTGTATTTCCACATCCCCTTTTGCCAAAGTGCTTGCTACTTCTGCGGCTGTAACACGGTAATTTCTAACAACAAGAATATTGCTAAACCTTACGTAGAATCTTTAGCTCAAGACATCAAAAACACCGCAGCTTTAATCGATCGAGACAGAAAAGTGCTGCAAATCCACTGGGGAGGCGGTACTCCTAATTACTTGGATCGTGACCAAATAGAATTTTTATGGAAAAACATCAATCGCCATTTCAACATCGATCCACAAGCAGAAATCTCAATTGAGGTTAATCCTCGCTATATTGATAAAAACTACATTTTCTTTTTAAGAGAAATTGGGTTTAACCGGATTAGTTTTGGCATTCAAGATTTTAATAGCCAAGTTCAAGTAGCTATAAATCGTGTCCAGCCAGAAGAAATGCTATTTGATGTCATGAGTTGGGTTAAAGAAGCTAAGTTTGAAAGTGTGAATGTAGACCTTATTTATGGTTTACCTTATCAAACCCGCGAAACATTTCGGGAAACATTGAAAAAAACTGTTGAGTTAGATCCTGACCGAATTGTTGTCTTTAACTTTGCATATATACCGTGGATCAAACCTACACAAAAAAATATTCCTCAAGAGGCATTACCCGCAGCAGAGGAAAAGTTAAAAATTCTGAAAATGACCATTGAAGAATTGACGAATAACCAATATCTATTTATTGGGATGGATCATTTTGCTAAAACTAATGATGAACTAGCGATCGCTCAACGCAATGGCACTCTCAAACGCAATTTCCAGGGCTACACTACCCACGCTGAGACAGAATTGTTTGGTTTTGGTTCTACATCCATCAGTATGTTAGAAGATGCTTATGCTCAAAACCACAAGGAATTAAAGGATTATTATAACACAATTGCAGCAGGTGCTTTACCTGTTAGCAAAGGTATCAAGCTTACTCAAAATGACATCATCAGACGCGATGTGATTATGAGTATTATGTCTCACTTTCATTTGCATAAGCAAGACATTGAAAATAAATATGATCTCAAATTTGATGAATATTTTTCTGACGAACTAGAGGCGTTAAAACCACTAGAAGCCGATGGTCTAGTTAGTTTATCAAAAAATCAGATCCAGATTACAGATATCGGTAGATTACTAGTCAGAAATATTGCCGTCATCTTTGATACTCATACAAGAACACGAGAGACAAAATTTTCTCGTGCTATTTGATACCATTTATGCTAATGTCCGCTATATATTATCCCCTCAATCTATCTTGACTATCTTGAGAATTACAATTGGGGGGATTTAAATAAGGCGATCGCCATTTTTAAGTGTTGTTATCGTAAAGAATTAATATAAGTTCTGCTAATTCCGAGTTACCAATTATTTTAATTCATCTCCAAAAAGTTAGATTATTTTTTACATCTTCAGGTAGATACAGAAAAATATAATTTTCAATGTCTAGACTGGTGTATTTAATAATTCCTGATTTATCCGATCAATTTTGATTTATGTATAGAATAAAAATGCCAATTTCCATCAGAATCTTGATGTAAAGTTTTTTGTCTAACTTTTGGATTTAGCATTTATCCCATCTGGTAGAAAGAATTATGAATCAGAGTTGATAACTTAGATACAAGTGAGATTGTTGAGGCCGTTATGAGTATTCTTGCTTGGGTAGTTTTAGGACTTTTGGCAGGTGCCATAGCTAAAGCTATTTATCCTGGTTATCAAGGTGGTGGAATTCTCTCCACAATGATTTTGGGTATAATTGGGGCTTTCGTTGGTGGAAGTCTGTTTACCTTACTACGAACAGGAACTCTGCAAATAACTGCGGCTGGCGCTGGTTTAACTATTCCAGGTATTTTAGTAGCTGTGATCGGCGCAATTGTTGCTATTTATCTGTGGGGATTAATCAGAAGAAGCAGCAATGTTTAATGGCTGATTGGCAGTTATCGACACTAACATGACTACCGTATTTTATTGGTCTTCTAGTGAACTAGTTTGAGAAGCTATTAAATCTCAAATTACCTAAATGTTGAAAAATGCTAGAAGACAATAAAATAGTTTGTTAATTCTGTAAAATCATAATTTTTGGAAGTGTAAATCTATGTTTTTTCACAAAAAAGAGCCTATTCATGCAGTTAACGTTACTGAACCAAACCCTCGTTTTGCTCAGTTGCTTTTAGAGCAGTTTGGCGGAGCTACTGGAGAACTTAGTGCAGCACTTCAATATTGGGTTCAATCCTTCCATGTTGAGAATGCTGGAATTAAAGACATGCTTCAAGACATTGCAATAGAAGAATTCAGCCATTTAGAAATGGTTGGTAAACTGATTGAAGCTCATACTAAAAATACGGATCAAACAGAGGCTTATAAGAGTACTCTGTTTGCAGTGCGAGGAATTGGTCCTCATTTTTTAGATAGTCAAGGTAATGCTTGGACTGCAAGTTACTTGAATGAAGGTGGAGATGTAGTCCGTGATTTGAGAGCTAATGTTGCGGCTGAAGCTGGCGCTCGTCAAACTTACGAAGAGTTAATAAAGTTGGCAACTGACAAAGGAACCCAAGAAACTTTAGTTCATCTGTTAACACGAGAAATTTCTCATACCCAGATGTTTATGAAAGCTCTAGATTCGCTAGGTAAGTTGACAGATCCTTTCTTTGGTAATATTAAGCCAGATGAAACTGTTGCTCTTTACTACAACCTATCTACAGACGGTAATGGTCAAGATGAGCGTGGGCCTTGGAATTCTGAGCCAACATTCAAATACATTGCGAATCCGTTAGAAAGTCACTCTTAATTTAATAGATTGCAGTTAGAGCTTCTTAGAAATTCTCAATTATAAGGTGGGCTGTTTGCCCACCTTATTTAGCGATGCCCTAGCAATGGCTAAACTATTTGTCTACGTTAGGGATTCTTGAGGGATAATTTAGCTTTTTCCAACTTAAAAGCAATCTTAAATCATTTGTGAATAACAAAATTCCCGATTTCTTAGAGAAGTCGGGAATCTCAGTCGATAAGTATTTGCTGATATTGATTTGGATGTAACACGCACTTTGGATATATCTCTCTGTGCGATATTAAAATTAGGCTACAGTGAAGAAGTCAGAGCGATCGCCTCTTCAAATCTACCCCGACGTTTCTGAATTCAGAAATTAATTCAACTCAAAATCAAAACTAAGAATCAGGAGATTGATTTGTGATTGTCAACGCTACGCCAAATGGTTGGGAAGTTATTTATCACCGCGCTCATGCTTTATTAGCAGCTCAACTTGCAGGACAATGGCGGCGTAAAGATGCTCCGGTAAGGTTATATGAAACTGTCGCTGCAATTTCCCATCATGATGACCTAGAAAAAGAGTGGCAAGAGGACATTCTTACTGAAGTCGGTGCGCCAAAGGACTTTATGCTCTCTTCAAAGGCCGATGTACGTGCTAGCATCCAGAAATTGGCTGATTTGGCAAATAATGCCCGCTACCGAGGACGGTGGGTGGCTCTACTAATTTCTATGCACATTAGCCGTTTAAATGAGTCAAGCCGGGGTCAGTTTCCAGAACTAGACAAACTTTTAGATGAGCAACTGCAAAACCAGCGACGTTGGCGCAAAGAATTAGGCATCGAAAAGGAAGAAGTTGATGCAGCCTATGCATTCATGCAATGGTGCGATCGCCTATCTCTCATTTTATGTCAGCAAGAACTACCTGATGATGAGCGATTTTTAGAAATTAGCAAGGGCCCTGATGGTCAACGTTATGACATCATGCAGCGTAGCGATAACTTGGTTGTTGTCAAACCTTGGCCCTTTGAGAACGAAAAATTTACAGTCAACATTGAAGCCTGTGACCTCTCCCAAGTAAAATTTGAGAACAGTGCTGAACTAACTCAAGCACTACAAGAAGCTCCTATCAAGGTACTAGAGTGGACATTCGTTAAGAGTTAGATAGTTGTTGCCGTGTCATATTAAAGAGCCAGAGAAGTAACTTTCTGGCTCAAGGCTGGAGACAAAATAATTATCAAATAAAAGGCTTAGGTAATAACCTAAATTCTTCCCAGGTTATGCAGTCCTAAAATAACGCCCACTCCTAAGATATGACCAAAAGCAGTAGTTGCTAAAAGGGCTGGTAAACCAAAACCCCCAAAGAAATTGGCTGAGGGTAGTGCTGGTTCTGCGTTGGGATATTTGATGGTAGATTTACCAAAGGCAATGGCAACGATATTAACGATAATCATAATCAGTGCAACTGTCGGACTCCATTGCAGAGGTGTGGTTGCGGCAGCGAGTAAGGTTGAAGTAAACACCTGATTTGCTCCTGAAATTTATTAATGATTGCAAATATAATCTGAGACTTTCCGAAGCAAATTCCAGAAAGTACCCGATTTTGCATCAATATTTAACACTTATTCTTACTACTTAATACAACGTGAGTTCAAGCAAGAGACAGGCAAAAATGACCCTATCAAAAACTTCTGTGGAATGAAAAGGGCTTGGACTTCCACCTTGTGGTACTACTTTCTCTAACCTAACGCGCCTATATATTGCAGCATTTCCCATGTAAACCGTCATTAGTCATTAGTCAAAAGTCAGTAGATCGAAAACTTTTATAAGTTGACGAAATAATCAGGGTTTCAGCCGACGTTTTGGGGTTGACGATCGCGATCGCTTGCACTGCACTCTTAACCCACCAACAATGCCCGTTCCTTGAAAAGCAGACTCCAACAGGATTCCGGCAGACTATGTTCCTAAACTCAAATGAACGGCTCTTCAGGCTTCTGGAAAACTTTTCGATCTACTGAAAGTGTTTACCGATTGCACTTTGGACAAATGACAACCTCACTAGTGGATGTGCAATGTTTATTTACGTAACAGCTTACAAGAGGCTGTGTATGCCGCCGTTTCTTCTGTGTGTCAAACTCAAGTTAATGCATGTATCTAGGAGATTATATCTCCATAAATAAGACGAAAACTATAATATTTATCTATCAAAAGCATTAAATATTTTTAACTAAAATAGCGATCCAGATTGAAGCAAGAGAGTTGCTGAAGCTAAAAGTACCTATTTATAGGCTTTCCAATAGTTTTACTCTCACAAATTATTTAGAAATTGTATAGAGAAAATATAATTTTCATCTATCAAAAGTATGAAATTCCAAGATAAAAAATTTCTCTATCTAAAGAAATTAAATATTTGTATTTATTCTAATAGTATACTTCTGGCAGAAGATGTAAAAAAATATTAGGCATAGTAAATTAAAATCAATATTAATCAAGGTTCCTAAACAATTTGGGTCAGTGTGCTATACACGAGTTTGGAACAGCTTAAAACTTTGTTAAAATCAGCAACACACAAACTATGAACTCTATCACCGAAAAACGTATCGCCTTGATTTCCGTCCACGGAGACCCGGCGATTGAAATAGGGAAAGAAGAAGCTGGGGGACAAAATGTTTATGTGCGTAACGTGGGTGAAGCACTAGCGCACCTGGGATGGCAAGTTGATATGTTTACTCGCAAAGCGAGTCTGGAGCAAGACTCGATTGTTGAACACAGCGAAAATTGCCGCACTATTCGTTTAAAAGCTGGCCCGCTTGAGTTTGTGCCGCGAGATGAAATTTTTGAATTTCTGCCAGAATTTGTGGATAATTTCCTCAAATTTCAAGTAAAAAATGGCATCAAATACGAGTTAGTTCACACTAACTATTGGCTTTCTAGTTGGGTGGGGATGCAGTTAAATAAAATCCAACATAGTAAACAGGTTCACACCTACCACTCCTTAGGAGCAGTCAAGTATAACACTATAGATAATATTCCTCTGATTGCTAGTGTGCGATTAGCAGTAGAAAAAGAGGTGTTGGAAAAAGCAGAGCGAATTGTAGCGACAAGTCCGCAAGAACAGGAACACATGCGATCGCTAGTTTCCACTAAAGGCAATATCGACATCATTCCCTGCGGTACAGACATTGAGCGCTTTGGCTCGATTGGACGAGAAGCAGCCAGGGCTAAATTGGGAATTGATAAAGAAGCCAAAGTAGTATTATATGTAGGGCGTTTTGATCCACGCAAAGGTATAGAAACCTTGGTGCGTGCAGTAAATGAGTCTTCGCTACGTGACTCCGAAAATCTTCAGCTAATTATTGGTGGTGGTAGTACTCCAGGTAACAGCGACGGCATTGAGCGCGATCGCATTGAGCAAATCGTCAACGAATTGGGGATGAGCGACTTTACCACTTTTGCTGGTCGTCTGAGTCAAGATATTTTGCCAACTTACTATGCAGCTGCTGATGTTTGCGTTGTTCCCAGTCACTACGAACCCTTTGGACTCGTAGCGATCGAAGCGATGGCAAGCGGTACACCAGTAATAGCAAGTGATGTCGGCGGACTTCAGTTTACTGTAGTTAATGAAGAAACTGGTTTATTAGCACCACCACAAGATGTAGATGCTTTTGCATCTGCCATTGACCGAATTCTCTTAGCTCCAGAATGGCGAGATGAATTGGGTAAAGCTGGTAGAAAGCGCGTCGAAACTAAGTTTAGCTGGGATGGTGTAGCACATCAACTGAGTGAAGTTTACACCGAACTTTTGCAGCCACAACCAGTAGTGTCAACAGCAAAAGAACTAGTAGAATCAACAGCCGAATTAGTTCAATCAACAGCAAAAGAACTAGTGGAGTCAACAGTCGAATTAGTTCAATCAACAGCAAAACAGCCAGTTTTGGTTGCTAAATAATTCTTTTGCTTAACAGATAATGGTGAATGGGTAACTCGGAAGTAAGCAATAATTTTATTTTCCTAGTCGTCATTCACCATTACTCAATCATTTAGGTTCTTCAGTACTTGTTATGCTAAATACGTCTATCAATAAGCTTAAAATCCTTACTGGGCAATAATAACAGCCGTTAATCTTAGCATCTGGGATAAAATTTCTGAAATTGAAGCTATAACTTCCTGTAAAGCTTGATTTTCAAAGAAAGTGACCGACTTTATTTATAAGTCCAGCATAATATGTACTGAAGAACCATCATTTACAGCGTATTTCAGGTAAATGAAGTACATGCCCAGGGACACAACATGTTGTGTCCCTGCAATTAACCCGCACTTGATTTGAACCGTTAGGTAACGGAAGATCGCTTCTATCTATTTACACCTTCAAAACGCTCATGTCCAATGTGAACCTGCCACTCCACAACTCTAGCAGAGTCCGCTAACATCCCATCCCGCACACGGGGGCTACTGTTGACAATTGCTTGAGCCGCTTCTAAATTCTCCGCCTGAATGACCCACAGCCCCGTTCCATCATGAGGAAAAAACGGCCCACAGCATAGTAGTGTTCCTTTATCATACTGCTCACGAAACCAAGCCAGTTGATTTTGGTCATGTTCTGGGTGAGCGTTTTTATAGTCGTAATACTCTGGAACTGTTGCGACAACAACGGCGAAAAGTTGAGACATATCCTCTTGTTTGCTGAGTGATTTGGGATGATGTTCAGATTTTATAAAAGAAAGCGATCGCTCTCCCCATTCTTAGAGTAAAACGGAAAGCGATCGCGCTCAAGCCTAAAAATCAGCAATTTAACCAAGATAAGGATATTGTGGCGGTTTGATTTTCAATAATTCTGTCCAGTATTTTATAGCATTATCTTTGGTGGTTTCGATATCACGCGATTTGTGAACTCTACCTATTTCCATTAGAAAATATGTAAGTTTAAGAGCAGTAAGGAAGTTGATTAATCTCACTGCTTTAAAATGTTGTAAAAATAAATGAAGCAGAATTTGTAGTTTCTGTCTGTGACGAAAATACATCCACCATTTCATTTGATGTATGGCAATGCTGGTTTGATAACCTAATATAGTTTCTACTTGGGTTAATTTATTTTTAATTTGATGATAAAATTGTATTTCTTTGTCAAAATCATCTGCTTTCTGGGCATTAGCAGCATCATCAGCTAATTGATAAGCTTCACTAATTAACTTACCTGCCGTTTCTGCCTGCTGTTGAGTATAATCAAGTTTCATATATATAGTAGCTGCTGCTGATGCCAATTCTGTAAACTCCTCAGCATCATGTAACCAATATATTTGTGCTTGTAGTTCCCCTAATGTGGCTGCTAAACTTTCATTCATATTAAATCTAAGTTTTTCTCTAGGACAATCTGGTAGTGATAGACCATAGCAGTATTTTAGGTGTTAAGCGATGGATGCTTACGGCGACAAGTTACGCACCCCCAGCAATCCCAATTCTGACCAATCCCCCACATTCTCCCCGTGTAGAGATACCCTACGGATTACAGTACATACATTGAGCTGGATTCGCAAATTTCATACCATTAGGAAATAGTTTCTCTTGATTAAAATCACATTTTTTACATTGATAAATTGCGGCCAGTGGTAAGGTGGTTGGGATCTGACAAAATTCACAGGGTAATCCCTGGATTATTTCAGTTATTTCAAAACCAGGGATATTACAATTTGGGCAACAACTGCTAATTTTATTGAGTAAATTATGGGTAGCTTTTGCAATATTTTTCATCCGAGTGGGATTATACATTGCCCGCATATCTGTCTCAATATTTACCTGACTATCTGGGGAATTATGTAATGCATAATCAACTGATGTTATCAAATCTATTTCTTTTGTAATACCTTTAGTTATCTCATTACATCTATTTTCTAAATTTTCAAACCAGACAACTAATCCATGTTCTGGAAAACCAACTTTCTTAGCAAAAATATATGCCTCATCTAAATTTGTTATAATTTGATGATTAAAGTTAGTATCTGTAGAAATTTCCTGACCAATAATTTCTAGATTATTGATTTTATCTAAGAAAACAACTATTTCTCTATTACAGTAGATGTAAGGAACTAATGGATGGGGTGTAAAACTACCTTCGCTGGCGATCGCTAAATTTTCTCGTGTTAATTCTAAAGCTTTCTCTGCTTTTAATTTAGCTGCCGCAATTTGTGTTCCCGGACGTTTTACTTCTCTAGTAAATGTGCCAAAAATATCAGTATTAAAATCCTGTGGTACTATAACTTTAATGCCTAACTCTTGTTCTAATAGTGGAGCAATTACCTTTTCTTTTTGGTGCATTGTCGCCAACACAGCCAGACGATCATTAAATAATTGCTGGTCATTCATTCTGAGCTAATCCCTATTAGTTAAGTTTATAGCTTTTCGTAATTCTAGAACGGCTGATTCTTCTGATTTTATCACCGCAAACCAGCTTGAAACCCAAAGTCTCCTAATTAGGGCTTGCTCAATGAAAGTGTAATGTAGTCATGATAAGGGTTTCAAGCCTTTTTTCCAAGAAAAGTGCAATTTGTTATAACATCTAGAGTCTCAAAACCCTTGCACAATCCTTAGTGATCGCTGGGTAAATTTGGCAACTGAGCTATTACAATTATGGGCTTGCAGTAAGCTCAGAACTTGCACCATTCCCAACAACCGCCTCAGAATGAATTCTGATGCTAATAGCTAAAGTCTTCTTCAGAAGACTCAATAAAGATCAGGGCGTTGCTGATTCTATGTATGAAAATGATTTTGCATAATACCAAAATCGTTGTAGAGACGCAGCAGTGCTACGTCTCTTCAATTCAGCTGAGAGTCTGTCTGAATAATAGATTTCTGTGTTAGCTATCACTAAACCAAGTAACCGCTATGATAGTTGAGGTCTGCTATGCTTTGACCAAACGAAAATAAAAGCATAGCGATCGCTACCATTTGAATGTTAACAACTAATCGCTTTGCAACCAGTTGACTTTACCACTCTCACAGCTGCTTGTAGCGAAATCCGCGCTAACTGGCTACCATCACGTTTAGAACAGGTTTACCAGCGCGATCGCTACACTATTGCGATGGCATTACGCACCTTGAAACAGCGAGATTGGCTACAAATTTCTTGGCATCCTCAAGCTGCACATATTTGCATCGGCGATCCACCACCGCGATCGCCAGATACCTTTACTTTTAGCCAACAACTGATACACCAATTGAATGGTTTAGCACTGGTAGCTATTGAAGCGATCGCCCCTTGGGAGCGGGTTATTGATTTGCAATTTGCCCGTCGTCCTGGAGAAACCGCCGTATATCATGTCTATGCAGAAATCATGGGCAAGTATAGCAACGTCATTCTCACCGATGCCAACAATATAATTATCACTGCTGCTCATCAAGTTAGTCAGCAACAATCTAGTGTCCGTCCCATCCAAACCGGACAACCTTATGAAACACCGCCAAAGCTGACTGGAACTGTCCCCAGTTTGAGCGAATCACAAGAACGTTGGCAAGAACGGGTAAGTTTAGTGCCAGGAGCAATCAAGCGGCAATTGCTGAAAAGTTATAGTGGCTTGAGTGCAGCACTACTGGACTTAATGCTGCTAGAAGCAAATATCGCACCAGAAACATCCACCGATACTCTCAACCCCTACGATTGGCGACGGCTATTTGAACGTTGGCAAGAATGGCTGCAAGCTTTGGACTCGGGTAAATTTCAACCCGCTTGGACAAAAGATGGCTACAGCGTCATGGGTTGGGGTGCAGTTGAAAAGGTCAAAAATATCCAAGAGTTACTTAACCGCTATTACAGTAACCAAATTGACCAACAATTATTTTTACAATTGCGCCATCAGTTGAGTCAGAAATTGAATAATATTCTGGCGAAATTACGCAATAAGGCTCAAACCTTTAAGACGCGCTTGCAGCAATCAGATCAAGCCGATGAGTATCGACAGAAAGCTGATTTGTTGATGGCTCATTTGCAAAACTGGGAACCAGGGATGAAAGAAATTATCCTTGCTGATTTTGATACAAATTTACCAGTAGCGATCGCTCTCCAGCCAGATAAAAATGCCGTTCAAAATGCCCAAAGTCTTTACAAACAACACCAAAAGCTCAAACGCGCTCGTGCTGCCGTCGAACCGCTACTATTAGAAGTGCAGACAGAAATTGACTATTTAGAACAAGTAGAAGCTGCGATCGCTCAGATAGACACCTACCAAACAGCAGAAGATTTGCGAGCTTTAGAAGAAATCCGCGAAGAGTTGATTGGACAAAAGTATTTAGAAGATCCAGAATATCGCAGCCGCAGTGCTACTGAACCCCCCAGCACCAATTTTCATCGTTATGTTACCCCCAACGGCTTTGAAGTATTAATCGGTCGCAACAATCGCCAAAATGACCAATTGACCTTTCGTGTAGCTGGGGATTATGACTTATGGTTCCACGCTCAAGAAATTCCGGGGAGCCATGTGCTATTACGTCTAGAACCTGGTGCTGTTGCAGAAGAAGCTGATTTGCAATTTGTAGCTAATCTTGCCGCCTACTACAGTCGCGCCCGTCAGAGTGAACAAGTGCCAGTAGTTTACACTCAGCTAAAACACGTCTACAAACCCAAAGGAGCAAAACCGGGGATTGCAATTTACAAGCAGGAAAGCATTCTCTGGGGAAAACCACAAATGGTCATTAGTCATTAGTCATTGGGCATGGGAAAGAGGACTTAAGAACAAGGAGAATTGGGGACAAGGGGAAAGACTTGTTGGAAATTCTAAACTTTTGTCCCCTTGTCCCCTTGTCCCCCTCATCTCCCTCTGCCCCCCTGCCTCCCCTGCTCCCCCTGCTTCTCTACTCTTTTTCTACCCTGCGATTTGCTGAATTATCCTGATAGATAGAAGCTTTTAAGCTTTATTTGAATATTTTTTGATGAAGTTTCACGAAAAATCTGTGTTGACTGTTACAATATTGTTAAGAAAAGTTGCCCGTTGCATTTTGGGAACGCGCAATTGGGTTTTAACTCTCTTGAGAAGACAACGCAAAAAAACATTTTATAGACCGGCTGTGGGAGGCTGGTCTTTTTGTTTTTTAATCAGTGCGTTCTGATTTATCCCAACTTTACCTCTATAGATTAGAATACGCTTGGGTTAAGCAAAGCGCAACCCAACAAAGCCTTGATAATGTTGGGTTTCGTTCCTCAACCCAATCTACTAGCCTGGCAAGCTTAATTTATTGGGTTGAATGATTCTGTTAATGATTGGATTTTGGTTTTTGTAATTTTTTTAAACCCAACATTTTAAGCATGTCACGCTACTACACTAGTTTTATTTTTTAGCCTTAACCCAAGCGTATTGGTATAAATTAGGCAAAGATGTCCAAAAATAGTCAACATGGCCTAAAATCACCCATCTTTACACCAATAACAAGCGCTGAAATAGAGTTATTTAGATAAACAAGAAACCCCTGAACGCTAAGGCTTTCAGAGGTTTTTATGATTATGCCAGGAACCGGACTTGAACCGGTGACACGAGGATTTTCAGTCCTCTGCTCTACCAACTGAGCTATCCCGGCTGGGGCTTTTGTGAGCCACGATTAATAAATGTAGCAAACATCCAACAAAATAGCAAGCCTTTGGAGAAAAAACATTTATGCGGCTTTCAAATTTAGCTTAAACCAGATGAAAACGGCTACAAATAGCAGAAATTGAACAAGAACAATACTTGGCCCAGAAGCAAAGTTAAAAATACCTGACACAATAATGCCAGCAATGCTGCTAATGGAACCAACTATCACCGACATGACCAGAAAGCGGCTAAAGTGATGACTCATCAGTTTGGCGGTAGAGGCAGGAATAACCAAAAAGGCATTCACCAGTAAAACGCCAACAGCTTTAATCGCTACAGCAACAGCGAGTGAAAGCAAGACCACAAACACATAGCGGTACAACTGGACGGGAATACCTTGAACTTGCGCTACATCGGGGTTAAGGGTTAATAAAATTTGCTGCCGCAGGGTTGATAATAAAAATATGCTGCCTCCCACAAGTACTAGCAGCGTCAAAATCAAATCTGTGGTATCGATCGCTAGAATATCGCCGAATAGCACAGCCATCAAGTTGCCACGATATCCTTTAATTAGGCTAGTGAGAATCACACCGATCGCTAATGCCCCAGATAGCACTATGCTAAGGATGCTATCACTACCTAAGTCGGTTTTGTCGATGAAGTAGAGGACAATAACCCCAAAAACCAACGTAAAAGGTAACAGCATCCAAGTCGGATTTATTTGTAGCAGCACACCTAACGCTACACCTACTAATGCTGCATGACCAACCGCATGGCTGAAAAAGGACAACTGGCGCAAGGTAACAAAACTGCCCAACATCCCGCCAAGTATTCCCATTAACACAGCACCGACGATCGCACGCTGCATAAAGGGGAATGTTAACAAGCTTACCAAGTCATTACTACTGGCGATCGCTAGCCTTGCTATCTGATAATCATTAAAGAAATTCATACTTGTGGGTATTAATGTTGATGCTGGTAACGACTAAAACCTGGGCCGTATGTTGCTAACAGGTTTTGCGGTGAAAGGGCAATTTCTGGCTTACCAGTACAAACAATACTTTGGTTCAGGCAAAGCACGCGATCGCAATGGCGATTTACCATATCAATATCATGAGAAACTTGCAGTACTGTCCAACCCTCCTGACGCTTTAATTCATTTAGCAAAGCATAAAAATCTGCTGAACCTTGCACATCAACGCCAGCAAAGGCTTCATCGAGTACCAAGAGTTTGCGAGGCATTACTAAACAATAAGCCAATAAAACCCGCTTGAGTTGACCACCGCTAAGAGTACCAATAGCTTGATGCTGTAAATGATAAGCATCGGTTCGCCGTAAAGCTTCTTCTACTGCTGCCGATTTTTCTCGGTCTTGTCTCCACAGCCGAGAGAAAAATAAATCCCCTTTTTTCCCTTCCTTGTCCCATCCAAGTCCTACTAACTCGCTGACAGAAATGGGAAAGCTGCGGTCAAAGATGAAATTTTGCGGCATATAGCCCAACAAGTTACGTAAACGCCCCAGCCTTACAATTGGACGACCGAATATTTGAATCGTACCAGCACTTCGAGGTATCAAATCTAAAACCGCTTTTACCAGAGTACTTTTACCAGCACCATTAGGGCCAACGATGGCTGTATCTGTTCCTGGCAATAATTCAAAAGAAACATCTCGAATAGCTAGATAGCTGCCTTGATAGACAGTTAATCCTTCTACTTTTAAAATAGCAATGTCATTAGTCATTGGTCATTAATCATTGGTCATTAGTCATTAGTCATTGGTCATTAGTCTTTTGCAAAGGACAAATGACAAACCTATTTACATGCCGTTTGCAGAGTTTGCAAGTTAGCCTTCATAGCCTTGAAATAATACTGTGGATCTGTTTCGCCAGTTTCTAAAGAATCCAAAGGACGCAAAGTTAATTTTAAATCTTTGGAAAGGCTGGATAAAAGTTTGTTATCTACTCCGGGTTCACTAAATAAAGCTTTAACTTTGTACTTTTTCACTGCATTGACTGCATTTTGCACATCCGTTGGTGAAAGCTGATCTTCGGGAATCTGTACCACAGCAACTTGCTTGAGATTGTAACGTTTAGCTAAATATGGAAACGCATCATGAAAGGTAATAAAGGTACAACTAGGAGTTTTTTGCAAAGTCTGTTGAAATTCGCTGTTTAAACTTTCTAATTCTTTAATATAAGTCGCAGCATTCGCCTCATAAGTTGCTTTGTTCGCTGGGTCAGCAGCAATTAATCCATCTCGAATATTAGTTACCTGCTGTTTTGCCAAAATTGGATCTAACCAAACGTGAGGATTACCTTGGGTATGTTCCTCGTCTTTTTCCTCTTGGGACGTTTTTACAACGGGTGAAATTTCATTTAAGGGTTTAATACCAATACTTGCATCAATTTCGGCTAATTTGCTATTTTGGGCATTTTTAACAGTACTCTCCAGAAATCCCTCCAAACCTAAACCATTTTTTACTAACACATTCGCAGTTGCGATCGCTTTGACATTTTGTGGTGTCGCTTGATATTCATGTACCTCCGTACCAGGTGGCACTAAAATTTCGACATCTGCCACATTCCTAGCTACTGCTTTAGTAAACAAATATATCGGCAAAAATGTTGTCACTACTTTAGTTTTTCCCGATTGCACCTGTGGCGTAGAAGCAGCTTCCTGTGCTTGCGGCGACTGTTCGGAAGTTGTTCCCTGATTTGGATTCGATTGACTACAGCCAGCAGTTATTGACAACATCAGCAAAGCAATTATCGGCAAGATGCCGCTTTTTTGCTTGCTTGTTCTAATTCCTCTACAGTTCAAAATCACGTATTTTCTCCCCACAACGCATGCTGTGCCTCTATCAAAATTCCTATTGACAAGTTTATACTATAATAATTCTCATTCTCATTTTAGGTACATAATATTATTTTGGGTTTCCTGTGCAATAAATAACAACAAAACTTTTTCAGACGGTACAACCCTCTGCAATTTAGTTTTCCCTGAATAATTAGGATTTCTTGACTTTTTTGTTAAAAAGGTTGCTTACTTCTGATAAGATTGCTGACAAATATTCTCATAAGATACACGTTTCAAAAACGTGGTTTGGGTGTGAGTTGGATATCAGTGTGAGGAGAGAAATGCAAAAATTCTGGAAATATCTGCTAGTTAGTCCAGCAGTCTGCGGTGTCATGCTATTTTTTAATACTGCTACATTTGCAAATGAAACATCGGGTAAGTCTGAAATCGATCAACCGCAAGTTTTAGCTCATCCAGATATAAGAGTTACAAACATAGCGCCAGATCAGCCAATGGCGCAAGTTACCTCCGTGTCTCAATTTTCTGATGTACAACCCACTGATTGGGCATTCCAAGCATTGCAGTCCTTAGTTGAACGTTATGGTTGTATTGCAGGATACCCAAATAGTACTTATCGCGGTAATCGGGCATTAACGCGGTATGAGTTTGCGGCTGGTTTGCATGCTTGTCTTGATCGGGTTAACGAACTTATTGCTACAGCCACCGGCGATTTAGTCAACAAACAAGATTTAGCCACATTACAAAAGCTGCAAGAAGATTTTGCAGCAGAACTGGCGATACTCCGAGGTCGTGTAGATGCAGTAGAAGCTAAAACTGGTGAATTGGAGGCGAATCAGTTCTCAACCACAACCAAACTGAATGGAGAAGTGGTAATAGCGATCGCGAATGTCATAGATGGAAATACAGTTAATGGTCAAAAAGTAAACCAAAATACTGTTCTTGCAGACCGGGTACGTCTGAACCTTGACACCAGTTTCACTGGCAAAGATTTACTCAGAACACGACTTCAGGCAACAAACCTAGACCCATTTTCTCAGACTGCTACCTTTACACCAGAAGGTGACTTCCGATTTGCTGGTGGTAACAACAGTAATGGAGTTGTGATAGACGCGCTGTTGTATCAGTTCCCTCTTGGTGATAAAACAGGCGTCACCTTAGAAGCAAATGCAGGTGCAATTGATGATTTCACTAATACAGTCAACCCTTACCTAGATGGGGACGGTGGTAGCGGTGCCCTTTCCCATTTTGGCACTCGCAACCCAATTTATTATCTAGTCAATGGGGCTGGTATAGGAATCAAACACGAGTTCAGTGATAACCTCGAACTAAGTTTCGGGTATTTAGCTAATGATTCTGCTAACCCTCAGCTAGGTTCTGGTCTGTTCAACGGTGCTTATGGTGCTATGGGGCAGTTAACTGTTAAGCCTAGTAACCAAATTACTCTTGGTTTGACCTACATTAATGCCTACAAAAATACTTTTTTTGCCAATGGTAGTGGTGGTAGCAATAACGCTAATGATATATTGCAGAATGCTTCCAGTAACTCCTACGGTATAGAAGCATCCTTTCAACCTAGCTCAAAATTTGTGATTAGTGGTTGGGCTGGCTTGACCAAAGCTCGCGTCCTTTCCGTTACTCCTGGCGATGCTGACATCTGGAACTATGCCGTCACACTGGCTTTCCCGGATCTTGGTAAAAAAGGTAATATTGCAGGCATTATTGTGGGTATGGAACCTAAAGTTACTAGTGTAAGCAGTTCTCTCAGCAATGCAGGTATCAACAAAGATCCAGACACTTCATATCACATTGAAGGTTTCTATCAATATAGCCTGAGTGACAATATCAGCATTACCCCAGGAATTATCTGGCTAACAGCGCCAGATCATAACAATCAAAACGATGATATCGTGATTGGTACAGTGAGAACCACATTCACTTTCTAATTTTCAAAATCTTACTTGAAGACGCAAATTTATTCTTTGTATCTTCACTTTTTTGGTTCAAAAATAAAACCCAGCAAAAAATGCTGGGTTTTATATCTTAAAAATACGAAGGAGATTGTTAGTTTTTGAACAGAGTTAATAGATTATTTTAAACTAACCTTGTTTTCCGTTTCACAAATGAACCAGCACTCATAACACCGAACACTAGCAAGCCCAATGTTGCAGTAGGTTCAGGAACACTAGCTAGTCTGTAGCTATGGTTATCAGTTTCAAACGCAAGACCAGTTGATCTTAAAACTACTTTATCAAAAGTCTCTCCTTTATCTGCTAACAAATTAACATAGACATTATTTACACTACCACTCTGTTCACCATTAGCTGGAGCGCCTGGAACATCTGCGCCACTAAATGTTTTTAGTAACTTGCCTCCGCTATAGACATCCACAAAGTTATATGTGTCTATTGACCCCCAGTAGAGACCAAAATAATCAATAGACTTAGCGAAGGTAATAGTTTCATCACCACTTCCTCGAATATTTTGAAGTCCTGAGGGCGCAACCGTTAGGTAGTTACTGGTATCACCAAAGGGGGTAGCATATTGACCATCTACGCTCCCTTTGACAATTCCATTGGTTGCAGAGTAAGTAACAAATCCGTTTGGATCAGTTGCTGTCCCTGAATTGAAGTTGATCGTTGTAGCTCCTTGAATATTAGTGTATTGACCTTCTCCTGCAACAGGTGTAGAACCCCCTTTAATCAGACTAACAGCACCAGCTGGGTTAGCACTCATGAAAACAACTGCTGTTCCAACTAAGGCTAATGATAATTTTTGTAGAGTAAACATTGATTTATTTGCTGAAGTATTTGATGTCCTTAGCTTGGCATGTAATGCTGTGTTTGTGTAGTAGATAGCAATTATTTTTACAAAAAAAAGTTATTTAGCCAATAACTTTAAAAACATCGAAATTCATTCATGTAAAGGCTTTTAAGGCAATTGCCTCGAAAATATTTAAGTGTATTTACTAAGAAAAATTTGCAGATAGTATAATTACTGAGTTTAATATATAAAACTATATTGCCACACTGGCTTTCCTGGTTGCTGGTAACAAAGGTAACATTAGATAGTATCGTGATTAGTAGAGTGAGAACCACATTTACTTTCTAATTTTAAAATCTTGCTTGAAGACATAAAGGACAAATTTGAGTCTTTTCTACGGTTCTAACAAAGAGTAGCGACTTGTTGATACACCAGCCTACTATCGTTAACACGAAATTAAATTATGTTGAGGTGTAGAGTTGGCTGTTGTGCAGTAAATTTTAAAGATGTATGCTCAAATTAACCATTTGTGTCTATGTTGACTATTTTTTTAGTTTGTTGTCCAATTCAAAAATCAGGTTTGCACAGCAAATTCTTCTGGTTCTATTCCCCAATTTACCCAGCGAATTGCTTCACGCGCTGATTTCATATTCGGTGGAACTCGTAAGGCGTGAATAAAGCTTGTGCTAGGACAAGTCATTTTTAATAAATAAATTGCTTCTTCATCAACATCAGCATCAATTTTTAATAGTGTATATTCTTGCCAAGTATCTAATTCAATAGCTTGCAATTCTTGGCAAATTCTGGTGTAACCAATACCCTGAATTAACACTCGGCGTAGTTCGGCATTTTCTTCTGTTAAAAGCCATTGAGATTGCCATTGCTGCGGGTGGACTTTACCGTATTTTTCAGGTAAAGTTACACCGTGATGGGAATACAAACTATATCCATCGGTAAATTCAATGGCGGGTTCGCCTTCAGCGTGGAGGCGATTTTGATTGTCGAAGCGCAGGTGAAGGGGGCGATCGCAGATGATACAAATATCATCATACGCAAACAACCAAGCACATTCTTGAATTAAGGATTGAAATACTTTCCATTCCTGTTGAGGATGAACAATGTTCAAAACAGATATACAGAAATCAAAAAACCCAATCATCGAATTACCGAGCTTTTCAGGTTCAAAGCAGCACTCGATAAGTTGAATTTTAATCCACCATGAATAATAATGTTCTACTAGTTTAGCGCTAAATTTGCCCATTAAGTCGCGGAATATTTGATTATTGAAAGGATTGTCTGCCAGATAATCCAAACAGTTGATTAACTGCTTACATAGTTGGTTCCCAAGCTGTTGATCAAGTGTTCTCGAAAGTTCTACAAGGAAATGAGTTGAAAATAACGTCGCTAAACTATTTGGTTCATAGTAATTGTCTAGAAAATCAGGAGGCAGTTGTTTTAGCATCCAGTTGCAAGCTGCATAAGGACTATCCTGAAAAAAAATTTTAGGCTGTTCATAGTTAATTGCAACATAGGCGGCTTTTACCGCTTTTGCCGCTTTTTCACGATCAATTCGCTCACTTGAAAGCGCGATCGCCACTTTTCCCGATAAACTGGAATCAAAGCCTCTTGCTCAGGCGTTAACTTCTCAATCAGCTACATATCGCCAACCTTCAGGCTCCTATTCCCGTTGAATTTTCACCATCCAGTCACCTTGGGGAATAGAAATAGCTTTATGCTCCTCATGGGCAAGTAATGCAAACTCTGAAAAGACACGCAAATAGAGTGTGCTATCTTTATCGTATAATTTTGGGTCTTCCTCAGTAATGCGATGCTTATGCCCTGCAACTTCGCCCTCGGTCAAAGTTAAGTGAGGTATTTTTTGTCCTTCAATTTGCTGCACAGGCAGTAAGATTACATCACCTTGACGAATCGGTTTCATGGTTTTGCTTTCCTGGCATGGGTACAAACCCCATTTCGCTTTTGCTCTCAAGTTTGGTTTAATCTTGGCACAAGCTCTTAAAGATTGGGGATTGGTTAGGAGTTATGAGTTATGAGTTATTATTCTCCCCCTGCTCCCCTGCTCCCCTGCTCCCCTGCCCCTCTGCTTCCCCTGCTTCCCCTACTTCCTCATCTCTCACTCCCCATTCCCCAATGATATTTTGAAAACTGTAGTCGCCAATTATGCGTTAGATAAGTTAAAGATTGAAATAGCTGGAAATTCACACCCAGCGTTCTCCTCCTCTACCCTCTGGGACAGACTGGGCCATAAGTTCAGCAGATTTTATCCCAAGCGGGCAGTTTATGTGAGGATTAAATCACTGCCCTAAGCGTGACCTTTTATCTTGACAATTTGCAAAAATTACCTCAATTTGACTGTTTAGCTTAGTAGCTCTTCTTTTTATTGAAATTTCCATGTCAACTCTCGTCATTGTCGAATCTCCAACCAAAGCTCGTACCATTCGCAACTACCTACCAGCAGGCTATCAGGTGGAGGCGTCTATGGGTCATGTGCGTGACCTCCCCCAGTCGGCTAGTGAAATTCCTGCTGCCGTCAAAGGGGAATCATGGGCGCAGCTAGGGGTAAATGTGGACGCCGACTTTGAACCGGTGTATGTTGTCCCGAAAGACAAAAAGAAAATTGTTACCCAGCTCAAAGATGCCCTCAAAGATGTAGATGAACTGATTCTGGCAACGGACGAAGACCGAGAAGGTGAAAGCATTAGTTGGCATTTATACCAATTGCTGAAGCCGAAAGTTCCGACTAAGCGGATGGTGTTTCACGAAATAACCCAAGAGGCGATTAAAAAAGCTCTGAAAAACTGCCGCAATATTGATGAGCAATTGGTTCGCGCTCAAGAAACACGGCGGATCTTAGATCGACTGGTGGGCTATACTCTGTCTCCACTGCTATGGAAAAAAATCGCCTGGGGATTATCTGCTGGGCGAGTGCAATCTGTAGCTGTGCGACTTTTAGTCACTAGGGAACGCCAACGCCGCGCTTTCCGTGAGGGTACATACTGGGATTTGAAAGCTAGTTTGTCAAAGGAAAAAACCCCCTTTGCTGCCCAGTTGGTAACATTGGCAGGAACCAAAATTGCTAACGGCAGTGATTTTGATGCAACAACCGGACAAATTACCGCAGGTCGCAATGTCTTGTTGCTCAACGAAGACCAAGCGGTAGCCCTCAAGGAACGCCTAACAGGGAAAACCTGGAGTGTTACCGAGATGGAGGAACGCCCAGTGACGCGCAAACCGTCACCACCGTTCACCACTTCAACGCTGCAACAAGAATCTAACCGGAAATTGCGCCTCTCAGCTCGTGACACGATGCGGGTTGCCCAGAATTTGTACGAGCAGGGGTATATTACCTATATGCGGACAGATTCGGTGCATTTGTCAGATCAAGCGATCGCAGCTGCTCGGAGTTGTGTAGAAAAGCTTTACGGTCAACAATACCTCAGTCCCCAACCCCGGCAATACACCACCAAATCCAAAGGCGCACAAGAGGCACACGAAGCAATTCGTCCCGCAGGTAGCAGCTTCCGCACGCCTCAAGAAACTGGTTTGGGCGGTCGAGAACTTGCTGTCTACGATTTGATTTGGAAGCGGACTGTCGCCTGTCAAATGGCTGATTCCCGCCAAACTCAAATTACTGTGCAATTGCAAGTTGAGGATGCAGGATTCCGTTCTTCTGGTAAACAGATTGAATTTCCAGGATACTTACGTGCCTACGTCGAAGGTTCAGACGACCCAGAAGCAGCACTAGAAGACCAGGAAGTGATTTTGCCGAATCTGAAAGTAGGAGATCATCCCGATTGTACAGAGCTAGAAGCAGTTGGGCACGAAACCCAACCGCCAGCTAGATACACCGAAGCAACTTTGGTGAAAACCTTAGAAAGCGAAGGTATCGGTCGTCCCAGTACCTACGCCAGCATCATTGGCACAATCATTGACAAAGGTTATGCCCATTTGGTGAGTAACGCTCTCATTCCTACCTTCACCGCTTTCGCCGTCACCGACTTGCTGGAAAAATATTTCCCGGACGTTGTTGATCCCAGTTTTACCTCGAAGATGGAGCAAACTCTGGATGACATTGCCACAGGTGAAGCGAAATGGCTACCCTACTTGCAAAAATTTTATCTAGGAGAGAAAGGGCTAGAAACCCTGGTAAAAGAACAGGAAGGTCAAATTGATGCCACCAAAGCTAGGACTGTTGAACTGGAGAATCTAGATGCGAAAGTCCGCATTGGGAAATATGGCCCCTACATTGAAGTCGAAAACGGTGACGGAGTTATCACCGCTTCAATTCCCAAAGATTTGACACCAGCCGACCTCGACCCCAAACAGGTAGAAGTATTGCTGCGACAAAAAATCACAGGGCCTGACCAGGTAGGCCGGCATCCTGAAACTGGTGAACCGATTTATGTGAAAATTGGTGCTTATGGGCCTTACGTTCAATTGGGTGACAAAACCGACGAAAACCCCAAACCTAAACAAGCCTCCCTACCCAAAGGTGTTACTCCAGAAACCGTTACCCTGGAAATGGCTGTTGGTCTGTTGGCACTACCCCGGACATTGGGAGTTCATCCAGTCACTGGTGGCAAAATCCAAGCAAGTTTGGGGCGCTTTGGCCCTTATGTAGTTCATGACCAAGGTAAGGAAGGCAAAGACTACCGTTCTCTAAAAGCTGCTGATAATGTATTGACAATAAGCTTAGAACGTGCATTGGAATTATTGGCTGAACCAAAAAAAGGACGCAATTCTACAAACAGCAAGTCAAAGGCAGCTTTACGCGAATTGGGTACACATCCAGATGATGGAGAAACAATTAACATCTACGATGGCCCCTATGGCCCTTACATCAAGCATGGCAAAACTAATGTAAGTATCCCAGAAGGTCAAACGGTAGAAAATGTAACGTTGGCTGAGGCGCTGAACTTGTTGTCAGCTAAAGCATCGACAGCGAAATCGACTCGTAAAACGACTAAATCAACGACTTCTAAATCTAAGTCAACTGCTAAGTCAACTGCTAAGTCAACAACCTCTACGAAAAAAAAGGCAACAGAAGGTTAATTGCAACTTAAGAGTCCAAAGTCCGATCCCTAACTCTTGACCCTTGATATCCATCCTTGATAGGATGCAGTTCAGTAGGTGCAAGTGTGATACTCTAAAAAGTAAGGGAAAACACAACGCCAAATTTTAGAAGTGGCTTATGTCCCAAACACGGGATTGTTTATCAGCCCGTTTGGAAGCCAGAGGTGCGAAAATATGCCAATTTCTGCGTACCTGTTAATCAAAAATTGAGGTAGTATCTCAGGAGTCGTCAGTTCATGGACTATATAGAAAAGGTGCTGGAAAAGGTTAAGGAATTAGCACGGAGGCTAATTGAGAGCCTGTTAGGGCCAGAGGCAGAACCGGAACCGGAACTGATTCCGATTCCTGTAAATGATCGCTCGCGTCGTCGCCACTAATCTCAAAGTGCTCAACTCGACGTTGCAACCCTTAAGCATTCTGGCACTGCATGGGCCAAACTTAAATTTGCTAGGACAGCGAGAACCAGGAATTTATGGTGCCTTGACTCTAGCTGAAATTAATCGCCTGTTAGAAGAAGAGGGATTCAAGATACAGGCGAAAGTTTTTTCTGTGCAGTCAAATCATGAAGGAATTTTAGTAGATACTATTCATGCCGCATTAGGGCAACATCACGGGATTTTGATTAATGCAGGGGCATATACACACACAAGTGTGGCGTTACGAGATGCGATCGCGGCTGTTAACTTGCCCACAGTCGAAGTACATCTGAGTAATATTTACCGCAGGGAAGATTTTCGCCATCATTCGTACATCGCCCCAGTAGCGATTGGGCAAATAAGTGGTTTTGGCGGACAAAGTTACTTGTTGGGCTTACAAGCTTTGGTGAATTATTTAAGAGAGACGCGATAAATCGCGTATAAGAGTTAGGAGTTAGGAATTGGTAGTTGGTAGTAAAGTTAGGAATTAGCAATATTTCATTAACTCCTCACTTCTAACTACATACTTTATGCGTTACTCTCCTATAAGTCGGTTTAGAGGTACTTTACTCGGAGCATTCCTGGGGGAAAGTTTAGCTATTGGTGATATACAGTCTTGGAGTTACCTAGATTTGGGCAGAATGGCGGTTCTGGGTACTGAGAGTTTGATTGCGTTGGGTAGATTAGATTTAAATGATTGGATAGCGCGTCAGCAACAAGAATCTCTTCATTTAGCAGCAACTGATGACATATCGATCAAAATAATTCTTGCGACACTACCAGTAGCACTTTTTTTTCACGAAAATCCAATTAAGCTCCGGCATAACTTGCTGCATGTCCTAAAAATGTGGGAGGATGACCCAATAATCAGGGATGGAACGCTAGCAGTAGGATATGCGATCGCTCTTGCCTTAACTGAAAAACTTAACCCTCAAACCCTTATCCCACAAACGATTTCTTTTCTCGGACAAACTTCGACATCAATACCAAAAAAATTATTAACAGTTCAGAATTTATTAGAGCAAGGGGCAGGATTGTCAAAGGCGCAAGCTGAGTTTGTTAAAGAAGAACAACTCAGTAACACTATTGCTATGGCGTTCTACTGCTTTTTGAGTACCTTGGAAGACTTTCGGCTGGCAGTTTTGCAGGCTACTCACAATGGCAATTTCATGCAACATGCTACCCCTCTAAATTTACAGGCTACAGGTGCAATTACTGGTGCTTTATCAGGAGCATATAACGGTATAGGCGGAATTCCCATAAATTGGCAAGTCTTGCTCTTGCAGAGGAATTCTCCAACATGGGGATTAACTAGCTTTTCCCAAATGTTAAAATTGGCGGATGCATTTGTGGCGGTGTGGTCGGGAGTGTATGATCTTACCTTAAATCCAAGGGAGTTAACTGAGGAGGGATATGAGGTGGCTTTGCTTTCAGTTTACGCAGCTCCTCGCGTTATTCGATCGCGTTAATCCTATTTTTACCGAACAAAGCAACGGTGCGGGTACTAAACACTGAAGACTACTAAATCTGGCCAATAACTAAAAAACTTATATACTAGAATTTTTCAGCAAACTTTTGGACTGATTCTGTAGGTAGCTATCATGGCAAGCTTTAATTAGGCTTTGCCACCCTAGTTTCAGTAGCCGCAGAGTAAACTTCCCTGATGATTGTCTATTTTGAGCTATCAAAATCAGCAATTGCAGGCAGAAATAATGAAAATAAAGCAATTTTTGCAGTTCTTAACCCAGCAATTGACTAACTGGCGGCGACAGTACAAAGGACTACGCCGTAAGGGAAAGTTAATGAGAAGTCCCAAAAGCAAAACCCATAGAAGGGAACTTCTAAGGACTGTGCTTAAGAATATAATTCTATTTTTATCAAAAACCAACGATAAAAGCGTAGGCGTAGCCAGCCGTAGGTATCGCCGAAAACAAGAAAGAGCGCTTCAGTCAAAGACAAAATCGGTCAAAACTAAGAGTACTATTTATGCAGTTGCTTTAGATTGGGTACATGAACAGTGTTCCTTAGTAATTTTAGCGATCGCTCTAGTGTCCCTGACTGGTGTTATTGGGCATAGACTATACAACCAGACTCAAATTCAAGTAGGGAATCCCGCGCCTCAAACAATTACAGCGCCTTACACAGCTAGCATTGAAGATCAGAAAAAAACAGAATCACAGCGCCAAGCCGTTAGTCAAACATCCTTACAGGTGTTGATGATTAATGCGCGAATGAACGAACAAATCAACGAAAATTTGCAAAAACTTCTGGATGATGGCAACGAAATTCGCACCGTTGCTGGAGCTTTTCCTTTTTTTGATCCTGTAGTTTTGTCCATTTCTACCCAGCGTTACCTCCGCTCTTGTCCTGACTCGGAATGGAAAGCACTGCTAATAGCTGTAGAAAATACTAAAAATCAGCAGAAGAAAGGAACAGGACGAACCGCCGCCTCATCCGCACCTAATCAGCCACTAACGCCACAGAAGACAAAGCCTGTTGATTTTTCTCAAAACACTGATTTTACTCAAGCAGTAGCAGAACTAGAATCTTACCGCGTCACTTCTGAGAAAAACTTGTCTTTAGTGATTTCCCAAATTTCCCAAGCACGGCAAAGATACACCCAAGCCACTACTAAACTTTTACAGTTAGAGACTGTTACTCCAGAACCACTATACGAAGAATCCGTACTTTTGGATTTGTCAGATGAAGAGTGGGAAAAAACACAAATGGGAATCCATCAGAGTGCAGAGCGGATTCTCACCCAAGGCATCCCACAAGGACTGCCAAAAAATATCTTACAGGATGCGGTGAGTTTACAATTGCAGTCCTTTGTACCAGAATCCGCCGAATCTTTGGCAAAGAACCTGTTGTTAGCTGTACTCAAGCCGAATCTGCAAAAAGATGAAGAACAAACTAGAGAAAACGCTCAAAAGGCTGCTGCTGTAGTTCCACCCGTGATGGTGAAGGTACGGGATGGCCAGGTAATTGTCAGAAAAGGAACGCCGATTACTGCATGGAACTTTAAGCTGTTGGAACATTATCACCTGGTTCGCCGGGAGGTAAAATGGCAGGAGTTGGTAAAGTTAGCAGGCGTTATTGCGATCGCCATTGCCATTTTTGTCTGGGTAGAACGGCATGTCAATTATGAATTGCGACAACGCGATCGCTTGTTGGTGTTACTGCTGACTTTGAGTGTGCCAGGGTTGGTAACGATGGGATTGCCTTATACCACCTGGAGCGCCCTTGGTTTATTGTTAGGAAGCTTCTATGGCCCCATTTTGGGGTTGACAGTTGTCGGATTGCTGTTGCCAATATTAGCTATTAGCTTGGATATAAGCAAGGCTGCGCTTTTAGCTGGTGTCGGGGGAGGAATATTAGGTAGTTACATAGCGCAACGATTGCGATCGCGTGAGGAATTAGCATTATTGGGGGTGGCGATCGCTTTAACTCAAGGCGGCATTTATCTGGTTGTTAAAATTTTAATTGGTCAAGCGTTTGGTTCAACTTGGTATCTCGTCCTCCGAGAAGCCGGATTGTTTGCTTTATCCGGTTTAGGCTGGAGTGTTGTAGCTTTAGGCTTAAGTCCTTATTTAGAAAAAGTTTTCGATTTAGTTACCCCAATCCGTTTAGCGGAGTTGGCGAACCCTAACCGCCCTTTATTAAAACGACTTGCTACAGAGACTCCCGGAACTTTTCAACACACGCTGCTTGTAGCTACCCTTGCCGAAGCTGCTGCCAAAGAACTAAGATGCAATGTTGAACTAGTCAGGGCTGGCACACTATATCACGATATTGGCAAAATGCACGATCCCCTTGGATTTATTGAAAATCAAATGGGGGGGCCGAATAAACATGATACAGAGATTAAAGACCCTTGGAAGAGTGCAGAAATTATCAAAAAGCACGTAACTGAAGGGTTAGTGATGGCGCGTAAACACCTTTTACCGACAGCAATTCAAGCTTTTATTCCAGAGCATCAGGGAACGATGCTGATTGCCTATTTCCATCATCAAGCCCAGCAAATGGCTCAAGAAAATCCAAGTTTAACAGTAGACGACGCAGATTTTCGCTACGATGGCCCGATTCCCCAATCACGGGAAACCGGAATTGTCATGTTAGCAGATTCTTGCGAAGCGGCGTTGCGATCGCTTGAAGCATCGGCTAAACCTTTGGCAGAAAAGCGATCGCTTAAAGATGTTTCGACTGAACAAGCTTTAGCAATGCTTAATAATATTCTGCGTGCCAAATGGCAAGATAATCAACTCGTAGATTCAGGATTAACACGAGAAGAAATGTCAAAAATTGCCCAGATATTTGTAGATGTTTGGCAGCAATTTCATCACAAACGGATTGCTTATCCTAAGTTAAAGGCTAATGGTGCTGTGCGGAATTCTTAGTTAAAAAACTTAGTACAGCTTTGCGTAAAAAAATTATAGCGTTTTTAATGCAAGGGGACGCGTTGCCACTGTCAGC